>NZ_QOBB01000097.1:0-26171 GCF_024704855.1 Burkholderia sp. HAN2018
CGGCGGCCAGGATCGCGGCAACGCGGGGCGCGGCGCCGCCCGCCCGCAGCGTTCGCGCGAGCCGGAACCGGCCGGCGCAATGGCCGCGGCGTTCGCGAAGCTGAAGCGCTGAGCACGCGAAACGCGTCGCCGCACAAAAAACCCGCCTCCCGGCGGGTTTTTTTATTGAATCGTCGTCCGCATTTTCGATATCCGGGATGAAAAACGAATATGCGCGTTTCCATCGCCATTCCCCTGCGTTTAATCGGCAAATTAAACAATCTGCGTTGCGACATGCGTTTTCTTGACGCTTCACAAGCGACACATAAAATAAGTTTTCGAACGGCCGTATTTTGATGCTTCTGTATTGGGCAGCGATCTTGCCGTTCAGCGGCAGCGTTCTCCGCGGCGCTCGCATGTACGGTGAATATCCTGCCTCCCGTGTTTCGGTCTCGCCTTTTTTGCAGTCGATTCGCGACGCATTGCATCCGGTATTCGCCTGACCGGCGAACCGGGACGGATTCGCGAAAAATGGATCGGGGAACCATGACAGACGACCATCTGAAAACCGAACTGGCCGCATTGCACATGCCCGCTTTCGACGTGCCGTGGGCCGGCGCCTGTTCACCGCACGTCGAGCGAATCGAATCGCGCATGCTCGAGTGGGCCGACGCATACGGCCTGTTCATCAGCGACGCCTACCGGGAACGCGTCGTACGCACCCGATACGGCTGGCTCGCCGCGCGCTGTTACCCGAACGCCGATCCTTCCCTGCTGCAAGCGCTCGCCGATTATTTCGTGTGGTTCTTTCTCGTCGACGACCTGTTCGTCGATCGCGTCGAGCCGGTCGGCCCCGATACGTTGCGCAATCTGACCGCGATGATCGATGTGCTCGACTACGAATGTACCGGCCCCCAGCCCATATATGGCGAGCGAGCATGGCTCGATGTGTGCCAGCGCCTGCGCGCCCGCCTGTCGGCCGAACATTTCGCGCGCTTCGCACAAGGCATGCGCCTGTGGGCCACCACGGCCGGACTGCAGATTATCGGCCACCTGAGGGCCGAGCCGATCGCAGTGCAGCAATACGAAACGATCCGGCGTCACACGAGCGGGATGAATCCTTGCCTCGCGCTGGCGGACGCGGCCAATGCCGGTGCCGTCCCGCCCGATACGTTTCATCGGCCGGAAATCCAGACGCTGTTCCGGCACGCGAACCATATCGTCTGCTGGAGCAACGACATCCAGAGCGTCGGCGTCGAAGCGGGCCAGCCCGGGCAGTTCCGGAACATGGTGATGATCCACGCTTCCCGCGGCCATACGCTGCAGGCCAGCGTCGACTACACGGCCGAGCGTGTGCGCGGCGAGATCAGCGCATTCGTCCTGTGCGCCGATTCACTCGCCCAGCATGCCGACACGCGCGTGCGCGGCCTTGTCGACGGCTGCCGATACTGGATTCGCGGTTATCTGGATTGGGTCGCGCGGGATACGCAGCGCTATACGGCTGCGGCCGCGGCCGGCGATGCGGACGATCGCGGCCTGATTGCCTGGTCGGCGGACTCGGCGGCGCGCGGCTGAACGACCCGCGCGCCGCCCCCGGTCAGATCTCGATCTTCGTCCCGAGCTCGACCACGCGGTTCGCGGGGATCGAGAAGAAGTCGGTCGGCTTCGCGGCGTTCTGGTGCATCCACGCGAACACGCGCTCGCGCCAGATCGACATCCCGGGCAGATGCGTCGGCACGACCGTTTCGCGCGCGAGGAAGAACGACGTGTCCATCAGCTCGAACGTCATGTCGTGCGTACGGCCGAATTCCTCGAGCACGGCCTTCACGTCCGGCGTCTCGTTGAAGCCGTACTCGGCCTTGACGATATACAGCCCGCCGCCCGCATCACGCGCGGTCTGGCGCTTGTCGTCGCGCACGTAGGGAAAATCGCGCGTCACGAACGTGAGGAAAATGGTCCGCTCATGCAGCACCTTGTTGTGCTTCAGGTTGTGCAGCAGGCTGACGGGCACGAGCTTGTCGTTGCCGGTCAGGTAGATCGCGGTGCCCGACACACGATGCGGCGGATGCGCGAGCAGGCCCTGCAGGAACGGCTCGAGCGGAATACCGTCGGCGGCCGTGCGCTCCTTGACGATGTGACGCCCCTTGTACCAGGTCATCAGCAGGAAGAACAGCAGCGCGCCGATGCCGAGCGGCAGCCAGCCGCCCTGCGCAACCTTCAGCAGGTTCGCGCCGAAAAAGCCGAGGTCGACCGCGAGGAACACGGCGATGATCGCGCCGACCAGCAGCCGGTTCCAGTTCCACACCTTCACCATCACGACCGCGGCGAGCACGGTCGTGATCACCATCGTCGCCGTCACCGCGATGCCGTACGCGGCCGCGAGGTTGTCGGAGCTCTTGAAGCCGATGACGATGCAGAGGATCACGAACAGCAGCAGCCAGTTCACGACCGGCACGTAGATCTGGCCGATCGCGAGATCGGACGTATGCAGCACTTTCATGCGCGGCACGTAGCCGAGCTGGATGGCCTGCGACGTCAGCGAATACGCGCCCGAGATCACCGCCTGCGACGCGATCACGGTCGCGACCGTCGACAGCACGACGAGCGGCAGCAGCCCCCATTCGGGTGCCAGCAGGAAGAACGGGTTCTCGATCGCCTTCGGGTTCTGGATCAGCAGCGCGCCCTGGCCGAAGTAGTTCAGCACGAGCGACGGCATCACGAGCCCGTACGCGGCGATGCGGATCGGCTTCGCGCCGAAGTGGCCCATGTCCGCGTAAAGCGCTTCCGCACCGGTCAGCACCAGCACGACCGAGCCGAGCACGACATAGGCCTGCAGCACATGCTCCGACATGAACGACGCGGCGTAATACGGGTTGATTGCCGCGATGATGCCCGGCACGCGCACGATGTGGTACACGCCGAGCGCGGCAATCACAACGAACCACAGCACCATGATCGGGCCGAACAGCTTGCCGACCAGCGCGGTGCCGTGGCGCTGGATCCAGAACAGCGCGATCAGGATCACGATCGTGATCGGCATCACGAGATGGGACAGGTGCGGCGTCGCGATCTCGAGACCTTCGACCGCCGACATCACCGAGATCGCCGGCGTGATCACCGCGTCCCCGTAGAACATGCACGCGCCGAAAATCCCGAGCGCCATCAGCGCGCCCGCGACGCGGGTCTTCGAGTCGAGCGGCCGCAACGACAGCGCCATCAGCGCGAGCACGCCGCCTTCGCCGTTGTTGTCCGCCCGCATCACGAACAGCAGGTACTTGATGCCGACCACCAGAATGATTGCCCAGAACAGCAGCGAGATCACACCGAGAATCGATCCTTCGGTAAGCGGGATACCGTGTGCGGGGCTGAACGCCTCCTTGAGCGAATACAGCGGGCTGGTGCCGATGTCGCCGAACACGACGCCGATGGCTGCTATCGCTAGCGCCCGCATCGAGTGTTGCTGCGTCGAATGCGGCGCGTGTGCTGCGTCGGTCGCGTGGATCGTGTCGTTCATATGAAGCGTAATAATCGGGTCCGGGTCGGACAAAACGAGCGCTATTCTACTCGCGCCCCCTTGAAACGCCGCCCTGCTCTGTTGCCTTGGAACCACGTGAGCCACGCCATGCATGCAATTCGGCGCAAGCTGTGGCAGGGCTGCCAATCATAGCCGGGGCAGCGCCGTCTGCCTACCGGATCCGCGGCCCGCGCGCCGCCGGCGTGCATGGCGCCCCAATGAAAAACGGCGCCGCAAGCGGCGCCGTACAAGGCTTTCCTTCGATTGGCCGGCCGCTTACGCGCCCGAACCGTCGCGCTGTGCGCGACCGCGCTTGATCCACGCCTCGAGGTTGTGCGGGCGAACCGTATCCCATTCCTCGAACGGCTGATGAATCCACGGATTCGTCGGCAGATACTGCGTGTGATAGTCGGGCTTGACCTTCGAGCAACCCTTGTACCAGAGCACGGCAGAACGCACGGCCGTCACGGACGGGTAGCGCTCCTTCAGGTGCTCCTGCACGCGCGCAAGCGTGACGCCCGAATCCACGAGATCGTCGACCAGCAGCACGTTGCCCGCCAGATTGCCGCGCGTCATCGTGATGTACTGCGCGATGTCGAGCTCGCCCTGCTCCGTGCCGGCCGCTTCCCGGTACGAACTCGTCGCGAGGATCGCGAGCGGCACGTCGTAGATGCGCGACAGTTGATCGCCGACGCGCAGGCCGCCGCGCGCGAGGCACAGGATCTGGTCGAACTTCCAGCCCGATGCATGTACCTGGAGGGCGAGCAACTCGATGAGACGGTGATATTCGTCCCAGCCTACCCACAGGTTCTTGTCGTCGTTGCGCGGATCGGTCATCAAGTCTGCCGCCGTCATCGTGATTTGCTGCGTCATCTGGGGTTACACCTTGAACGGATGGCGGAGCAGGATCGTTTCGTCGCGGTCCGGGCCCGTCGATACCATGTCGACCGGCACACCGGCCACTTCCTGGACGCGGGTCAGGTAAGCCTGGGCGTTCGCCGGCAGCGCTTCCCACGTCTTGATGCCGACCGTGCTTTCCTTCCAGCCGGCAAACGTTTCGTATACGGGCTCGCAACGGGCCACGTCGGCGGCACCGCGCGGCAGGATGTCCGCATCCTTGCCGTCGATCTTGTAGCCGACGCACAGCTTGACTTCGTCGAGGCCGTCGAGCACGTCGAGCTTCGTCATGCACAGGCCCGACACGCCGTTGATCTGGATCGAGCGGCGCAGCGCGGCCGCGTCGAGCCAGCCCGTGCGGCGCGGACGGCCGGTGACCGAACCGAATTCCTTGCCGACGTTCGCGAGCGTGACGCCGACCTGGTCCTGACGCTGCGGGTTGTCCGCATCGTACAGTTCGCTCGGGAACGGGCCCGAGCCGACGCGCGTGCAATACGCCTTCGTGATGCCGAGGATGTAGTTGAGCTTCTGCGGGCCCACGCCCGCGCCGGCCGACGCCGCACCTGCGACGCAGTTGCTCGACGTGACGAACGGATAGGTGCCGTGATCGATGTCGAGCAGCGTGCCTTGTGCGCCTTCGAACAGCAGGTTCTGGCCCGCATTGTTCGCGTCGTACAAGCGGCGCGACACGTCGGCCACCATCGGCTTCAGGCGGTCCGCATAACCGAGCATCGTGTCGAGCGTCGCCTGGAAATCGACGGCCGCGCCGCCCAGGTACTGGGTCAGCACGAAGTTGTGGAAATCGAGGTTTTCGCGCAGGCGGTCCGCGAAGGTCTTCGCGTCGAACAGGTCCTGCACGCGCAGCGCGCGGCGGCCGACCTTGTCTTCGTACGCGGGGCCGATGCCGCGGCCCGTCGTGCCGATCTTGCCCGCGCCCTTGCGCGCTTCGCGCGCCTGGTCGATCGCGATGTGGTACGGCAGGATCAGCGTCGTCGCTTCGGAAATGAACAGGCGGTCGCGCACGTTCACGCCGGCCTCTTCCAGCTCGCCGATTTCCTTGAACAGTGCTTCGGGGGACAGGACGACGCCGTTGCCGATGTAGCAGGCGACGCCTTCACGCATGATGCCCGACGGAATGAGGCGCAAGATCGTTTTCTTGCCGCCGATGATGAGGGTGTGGCCGGCGTTGTGACCGCCCTGGAAACGCACGACGCCCTGAGCGTGGTCCGTCAGCCAGTCGACGATCTTGCCCTTGCCTTCATCACCCCATTGCGTTCCCACGACGACGACATTGCGCCCGGGAGTCACGTTCACTGCGCTGGCAGACATGTTGATTCGTTAGCTGGTTAAAAACGTATTCTACCTATGTTCGCGGGCGATTCCGAATTTTTCCGTTTCGCTTCAACGATATGCACGCCGAAGCACGTCCCGCGAACGCCTCTTTATCGGGGTTCGACCACCCATGCGCCGTTGCGCTCGACGAGCGACCGGTCGCAGGCGAACTCGTCGAGCACGTGATCGTGGCCCGGCAGCGCCTGGATCACGACCTCGCCCGCATCGCGCAGCGCCGAAACGGCCGCGCTCAGCGCGTCGTCCTGCGCCCACGGCGCGAGAATCGCGGTACCGCGAGCCTCGACCGGCGAAATCCGGGCGAGCTCGCGCAGGTCGAGCGAGAAGCCGGTGGCCGGACGCGCACGACCATACGCCTGGCCGACGTGATCGTAGCGGCCGCCGCGTGCGATCGCGTTCGGCACGCCGTCGATGTAGGCGCTGAACATCGCGCCGCTGTGATACGCGTAACCGCGCAGATCGCCCAGATCGATCGCCACTTCGGCACCCTTCGCCTGCGCCGCGAGTTGCGCCAGATCGTCGAGCGCCCGCGTGATTTCGGGCAGCACCGGCAACCGCGTCCGCGCCTCGGCGAGCACGCTCGCATCGCCATAGAGGTGCGGCAGCGCGCGCAGCGCGGCGCGCGTATCGGCGCCGAGATCGTCGGTCAGTTCGTTCAGCAGCGGCACGTCCTTGCCCGACAGCGCGTCGTACAGCGACTCGCCACGCTCCGCGGCCTGTGCGTCGCGCGCCAGCAGCGCCGCGAGCACGCCCGCGTGGCCGAGGTCGAGACGAATGCGCGACAGGCCTGCGAGATGCAGCGCATCGAGCATGAGTTGCTGGATCTCGAGGTCGGCTTCCAGCCCGGCATGCCCGTAAATTTCGGCGCCGATCTGGATCTGCTCGCGCGTCGCGTGCAGGCCGCGCGGACGCGTATGCATCACGTGGCCCGCATAGCAAAGGCGCGTCACGCCCTGGCGGTTCAACAGGTGCGCGTCGATCCGCGCGACCTGCGGCGTGATGTCCGCGCGCAGGCCGAGCGTACGGCCCGACAGCTGGTCGACCAGCTTGAAGGTGCGCAGGCGCAGGTCGGCGCCGCCGCTCGTCAGCAGCGACTCGAGATACTCGAGCAGCGGCGGCATCACCATTTCGTAGCCATACGAACGGAAGCGGTCGAGCAGCCTGCGGCGCAGCTCCTCGATCTTGCGCGCTTCCGACGGCAGCACGTCGGCGATATTCTCGGGAAGTAACCAGGTCGACATCGGTACGGTCCTACGACGGGAAACAGCGCGCGACCACGCGCGCCGCGATGTGAATCGGAAATTCTGAATTCGGGCGGGACGGACGGCGGATGCGCCGTCCGGATCAGGTGGCGAGCAGCAACAGTATGAGCCCGAGCACCATCACGATCAGCCCGCCGATCCGGATATGATGCGGCGGCCGCTCAGCTATTCTACGAAACGTGTCGCGCCAGGCGACGGGAAATACGAAGGGGAACGCCCCCTCGATGATCAGCATCAGCGCTACTGCGAGCAACAACGAGCCAGCCAGGTCCATGCGAGCGACGGCGCCGCTCGACGCGGCGCCCCAAGGTCAGTGTTTGCGGGGAGCAGCCGCCGCCGGTGCGGCACCGCCCGTCGGGCTGCGCATGAAGCGGAAGAACTCGCTGTCGGGATCGACGACGATGATGTCGTTGCGCTTGAACGTATTCCGGTAAGCCTGCAGGCTCGCGTAGAACTGATAGAACTGCGGATCGCGGCCGAACGCATCGGCGGCGATCGTCGCAGCCTTCGCGTCGCCCTCGCCCTTGATCGTCTGCGCGGACTTGTACGCGTTCGCGAGCACGGCCTGCTGTTCGCGTTCGGCGTCGGCCTTGATCTGCTCGACGTCGGCCGCGCCTTGCGCACGCACCTGCGCGGCCTGATCGCGCAGTGCGCCGATCATCCGCTGATAGACGGCGTCGGTTTGCGCGGCGGGCAAGTCGACGCGCGTCAGCTGGACGTCGACCACGTCGCCGCCGAAACCGGACGCCTTTGCCTTCACTTCGTCGCGGGCCGCATCGGCGATCGCACGCTGGCCGCCGAGCGCATCGTCGAGCGCACGCTTGCCGAACGCGTCGCCGAGTGCGCTCTTCAGTGCGCCGGCCAGACGTTCGCTGGCTGCCGCCGGGTCGCCCCCCGTCGCCGAGAAATACTTCATCGGATCGCCGATCCGGTACTTCACCGCATAGGCGACGAGCAGATCGTGCTTGTCTTCGGTCGCCAGTTGCAGCGGATCCGACGACTCGAGCGATTGCAGCCGCGTGTCGATCAGCGTCGCCGTCTGCAGCGGCGGCGGCAATTTGAAATGGATGCCGGGCCCCGCCAGTTCGGGCTGGGCGCCGTCGCGCCCCGACAGCACGGCCGCATGGCGCGGATCGACGGTAAGGACTGTCGAGGATGCCGCGAAGGCAACGATCACGATTGCGACGACGAGCGCAATGATTCGGTTCATGTTCTGCGCTCTCCGTTACTTCAGATCGTCTTCGCGCGACCGGCTGCGAAACGCCTCGCGCGATCGCAGCACGTCGTTGCCCGACGCTGCCGCGGCCGACGCCGCACTCGCGGGCGCCGCTACCGCCGGCGCGACGGCCGCCGGTGCCGACGCCGCATCGGGTGCGGATGCCCCCGTGGACGCCGCGGCGTTTTGTCGCCCCTGCTCGACGAGCTTGTCGAGCGGCAGGTACACGACGCTGTTGCCGCCCTTGTTGCCGACGAACACCTTCGTCGAGTTCGAATAGATTTCCTGCATCGTCTCGAGATACATCCGCTCACGGATCACCGCAGGCGCCTTCGAGTACTGCGCATAGACCTGCTTGAAGCGGTCGGCATCGCCTTCGGCTTCCGTGACCACGCGATCGGCATACGCCTTTGCTTCGTCGACGAGCTTCGCGGCATCGCCCTGCGCCTTCGGCAGCAGGTCGTTTGCATACGCCTGCGCGGCGCGCTTCGCGGCCTCGCGCTCGTCGCGCGCCTTGGCGACTTCGCCGTACGCGGCCTGCGTCTGCTCGGGCGCCGCAACGCTCTGCATCGTGACGGCCGTCACCTCGAGTCCCGACTGGTAGCGATCGAGATCGCGCTGGATCGCGGTGGAAAGCTGCTCGCGCAGCGCGTCGCGATCCTGGTTCAGCACGTCGGCGGCGCTGCGCGTACCGACGATCGCACGCACCGCAGCCTGCGCGGCCTGCGACACGCTGCGCTCCGGATCGACGCTGCGGAACAGGTAATCGGTCGCGGAACGGATCCGGTACTGGACGATGAAGCGCACGTCGACGATATCGGCATCGCGCGTCAGCATCGCGGCTTCCTTCACGTTCGCGAGGCGCACGACGTTGTTGCGGCCGATCTCGATCGAGCGGACCTGCGACGTGTCGACGATCTCGTGCGACGCGAACGGATACGGCGCGCGCCAGTGCACGCCCTGACCGACCGTACCCGACAGCTTGCCGAGCTGCAGCACGACGCCTGTCTGCCCTTCCTGCACGACGAACAGCCCGCTGCCCGCGTAGACCGCGACCAGCACGCCGATCACGATGCCTACGCCGACTCGCGCGGCCCGCCCGTTGTCAGGACGAAAACCGTTGCCGCCCTTGCCGCCGAAAAGGCCGTTCAGGCGCCGGTTGAAGTTGCGCCACATCTCGTCGAGATCGGGCGGACCATCGCCGTCGCCGCCTTGCGGACGCTTCGATTCGTTCGCACGGGGACGGGATCCGTCTTTGCCATTGCCTTCGCCGCGTCCCCAGCGGGGATCGTTGATCGACAGCAAGGCGCGCATCCGCCGCCAGGTACTCCGCTCGTTGTATTCGTTCACCAGAGTTTGTTCACCAGATTAGACGCCGGCGAACCGGCCGGGACCGGTTAGCGCCCGTGTTCGGAAATCGTGTGGTCTTCGTGCGGTTCAGCGGACGTGCTATCGAGCGCGTCGGACAACGTCGCGCTGGAAAGGTGTTCCGCGGAGGCGATTTCGGCGATGGCGGCACGCAACGTATCGAGACCCTGACCGGTGCGCGCGCTCAAAAAGACGCGCGAAATATTACCATACTCGTCCCGCTCGACCGCGTCGCCGCGGGCCGCCAGCTCAGGCACGGCGTCGATCTTGTTGAACACCAGTACCTGCCGGATCGTGTCCGCGCCGATCTCGTGCAGCACGCCGTTGACCTGCTCGATCTGCTCGAGCCTGACCGCGCTCGATGCATCGACCACGTGCAGCAGCAGATCCGCGTGAATCGTTTCCTCGAGGGTCGCGCGGAATGCGGCGACCAGTTGGTGAGGCAACTCGCGGATGAACCCGACCGTATCCGACACGACGATCTGGCCGACCTCGTCGCCGAGATACACGCGCCGCGACGTGGTGTCGAGCGTGGCGAACAGCTGGTCGGCCGCATAGGCCTGCGCTTTCGTCAGCGCATTGAACAGCGTCGACTTGCCCGCGTTCGTATAGCCGACCAGCGACACCGACATCGTGCCGCTGCGCGCGCGTTGCCGGCGTTGCGTACTGTGTTGCCGGCGCAGCCGGTCCAGCCGCGACTTCAGCATCTTGATGCGTTCGCCGATCAGCCGGCGGTCGGTTTCGAGCTGGGTTTCGCCAGGGCCGCGCAGGCCGATACCACCCTTCTGCCGCTCGAGGTGGGTCCACGCGCGAATGAGTCGCGTCGACAGGTACTGGAGCTGCGCGAGTTCGACCTGCAGCTTGCCTTCGTGGCTACGGGCGCGCTGCGCGAAGATGTCGAGGATAAGGCTGGTGCGATCGACCACACGCCTGTTAAGTGCCTGCTCCAGATTACGTTGCTGGGCCGGCGCCAATGCGTGATTGAAGATGACGATTTCGACGTTGTGCGCGTCGCAGGCGAGCCGGAGTTCTTCGGCTTTGCCGCTGCCGATGAACATCTTGGCATCGGGACTGGAGCGACGACCCGTGAGGGTGACGGCGGGACGGGCCCCCGCACTGGAGGCGAGAAGACTGAGTTCTTCGAGACTGGCTTCGAAATCGGTCTTGCCGAAATCGATGCCGACGAGCGCTGCGTTGATCAAATTTTCAGGTGTCAAGATAAGGCGGCTGGCATCGGTCGCTCGCGGCGACCGGATGCCGGCCGCTGCGATAGGTTAGGACGAGGCTTCCGCGTCCGGGTGGAAATTCACCGGGCGCGCCGGCACGACCGTCGAGATGGCGTGCTTGTACACCATCTGGGTCACCGTATTACGGAGCAACACGACGTACTGGTCGAACGATTCAATGTTCCCTTGAAGCTTGATGCCATTGACGAGGTAGATCGAAACGGGAACGTGCTCTTTGCGCAGTGCGTTCAAAAACGGGTCTTGTAACAATTGCCCTTTGTTGCTCATGGCGTACTCCATCTTTTTTTGCAGGTTGATCTGGATTGGCGGCGAAGAAAAAGAGATCCGGCGCCAATCGCTACACTATAGCCGATTTTGCCTGGCCCACCCGGGGCATAGGCCGTGCGGCCTACCCCTTGTGTAACGCGTGTAACAGGCGTGCTTCAGCTCTTGTCCGCGTACGGATTGTTCGACGAACGGAACTCTATGCGCAATGGAGTCCCTGTCAGTGAGAAAGTTTCGCGGAACCGGTTTTCCAGGTAACGCTTGTACGTTTCCGTCACGGCGTCGAGCGCATTGCCGTGGATGACGATGATCGGCGGATTCTGGCCGCCCTGGTGCGCGTAGCGCAGCTTCGGACGCACCGGGCCGCGACGGCGCGGCTGCTGGAACTCGACCGCCTCGATCAGCGCGCGCGTGAGCTTCGGCGTCGGCAGCTTCGCCATTGCCGCCGCGTACGCGTCGTCGACCGAGCGCATCAGCGTGCCGATACCGGTCTTCTTCGTGGCAGAAATGAAGTGCGATTTCGCGAAGTCGAGGAATTTCAGCTTGCGGGTCAAATCCGCTTTCGCCCGATCGCGCGCATGCTCGTCGAGTCCATCCCACTTGTTGACGCCGATCACGAGCGCGCGCCCCTGTTCGACGACGAAGCCGGCGATGTGCGCGTCCTGGTCGGAAATGTCCTGCTGCGCATCCAGCAGAAGAATGACGACGTTCGCGTCGGAGATCGATTGCAGGGTCTTCACGACCGAGAACTTCTCGATCGCCTCGAACACCTTGCCGCGGCGTCGCAGGCCGGCCGTGTCGATCAGCGTGTATTTCTTGCCGTTACGCTCGAAGTCGACGTAGATCGAATCGCGCGTCGTGCCCGGCATGTCGAACGCGATCACGCGATCCTCGCCGATCAGCGCGTTGACGAGCGTCGACTTGCCGACGTTCGGGCGGCCGACGATCGCGATCTTGATGCCGCGCGACGGATCGTTGTCGTCCTCTTCCGCCGGCCGGTCCGCGTACGCGACCTCCAGCGCCTCGTTGATCATGTCGGTCACGCCGTCGCCGTGCGCGGCCGAGATCGCGCGCGGATCGCCGAGCCCGAGCTCGTAGAAGTCGGTCGCGACCGCCGTGTACTTCATCCCCTCGGCCTTGTTGACGACCAGGAAGATCGGCCGGCCGGTCTTGCGCAGGTAGTCGGCGATCGACTTGTCCTGCGGCGCAAGCCCGTTGCGGCCGTCGACGATGAACACGACGACGTCGGCTTCCTCGACGGCCTGCCGCGTCTGGCGCGCCATCTCGTGCAGGATGCCGTCCTTCGCGACGGGCTCGAAGCCGCCCGTATCGACGACCAGGTACGGCCGCTCGCCGACGCGCCCTTCGCCGTAATGGCGATCGCGCGTCAGGCCGGGCAAGTCGGCGACCAGCGCATCACGCGAACGCGTGAGCCGGTTGAACAGCGTGGATTTCCCCACATTGGGGCGCCCAACGAGGGCAATGACCGGTTTCATCTGTGTTTTCTACGGTGAAGCGCAGCAGCGGGAGGCCCGCTGCTGCGGGCGGCTGCGCTGAATGAAAATATCACGAATTCGCGCCGCGCCGGATGCGCGCGCCTGGCGCGCGATGCGCGCCGTCGTCTTTCGTCTCGAACTGCCTTTCAAATACGGAGCGGCCGGGAGCACCGGCCGCCTTCAAGTCGCGCGACCACGGCGCGCGGGACAAGCCCGTCGCGCCGCGGTCGCGCATGTTTCCTGCGCGTCAGCGCGGACGGAATCCGTACAGGCCGCCGTCCTTCGTCTGCACGACGAGCGTATTGCCCGCGAGGACCGGCGCCGCCGTGATCGCGCTGCCGTCGGTCTTCATCCGCGCGATGAAGCTGCCGTCTTCGCGCGACAGGAAGTGCACGAAGCCCTTGTAATCGCCCATCACGACCGCGTGCCCGAGCAGGTACGGCACGCCGACGTCGCGGCTCTTCAGCTTGTCGTTGCGCCAGAGCTGGTTGCCCGAAGCGGCATCGTAAGCGGTCACGACCGACCAGTCGTCGCCGCCGGCAACGACCGAGTCGTCCTGCGCGAGGCCGCTGCGGCTCGAGAACGGCTTTTCCCACAGCGGGCGCCCCGAGTTCGCATCGAAGCAGCCGAGCTGACCCTGGAACGTCACCGCGCAGGCTTCCGCGCCCACGAGCGTCGGCGGGCCGCTGACGTCGTTGATGCGCTCGACCTCGGTCACGCCCTTCGGGAACGACACCGGCGTCTGCCAGAACGGCTCGCCCGTCTGCAGGTTGATCGCGACCAGCCCGCCGCCGGGGAAACCCGCCAGCACCGCCGCGTCACCGGCGAACGTCATGCCGGCCGACACACGCAGGTTCAGCGGCACCGCGCGGTTGCGGTAGTTCCACTTCTGCTCGCCCGTCTGCGCGTTGAACGCGACCACCTGGCCGTCGATCGTGCGGACGATCACCAGGCCGTTGCCGACGAGCGGCGGCGAGAAGATCTCGCCCTGCACGCTGGTCTTCCACAGTTGCTTGCCGTCCGGGCCCAGCACGAACACGCCGCCCTTCAGCGCGCCGACCGCGGTCAGGCTGCCGTCGCTGCCGACACCGGCCGACAGGTCGGAGCCAACCTTCGCGCGCCAGACCGTCTGGCCCGTCTTCGCGTCGATCTTCTCGACCGAACCGTTTTCGCCCGCCGCATAGACGGCGTCGCCCACGGCCACCGGCGAGAACAGGTAACGCCCGCCCTTGCCGACGCTCGCCTTCCAGACCTGTTGCACGTCCATCACGGGCTTGAACTCGGTGAGCGGCGTCGGCACGCGGCGCGCGTCCTTCGACGACGAGCAGGCCGCCAATGCGAGGACAGCCGCCGCGCAGGCAACGGGCACAGCGTAACGTTTCAGCAAATTCATCGGTTAGCGAAGCAGAGTTAAGAGGTTGAGGGGACCGGGGTTCAGCCGCCGAGCGCGTCCAGCTTGAACTGCACGAGCTGGCGGGCAGACTGGTCGTCCTTCGACAGGCCGTCGAGCGCGAGCTTGTATGCGGCGCGCGCGTCGTCGGTCTTGCCTTGCGCGGCAAGCAGATCGCCGCGGCGATCGGCCACGAGGCCCTTGAATGCATCGACCGGCGTACCCGACAGCAGCGCGAGACCCGCGTCGTACGCCTTCTCGTCGAGCAGCAGCGACGCGAGGCGCAGCTTCGCGATCTGCTTGTACTCGTCATCCTTGGCGTGATCGACGGCCCATTGCAGTTGCGCCTTCGCACCTGCCGTGTCACCGGCCGCGTACAGCGTCTTCGCGGCGGAAAGCGCCGTCATCTGTGCATACGGCGTGCTGCCGAACTTGTCTTCCATGTCGGCGGCCGCGCGAGCCATCGTCGCCTTGTCGTTCGCGGCGGCAGCCTTCTGGACCTGTTCGTACAGCCCGGACGCCTCGGCAGCCTGACGGCGCTGCCAGTAGTTCCAGCCATTGAAACCGGCCGCGACGACGAGCGCCGCGAGCACGATCCACGTGGTGAGGTTGCCCCAGCGGGCCCACCACGCCTTCAGACTTTCAATCGATTCTTGTTCGTCGTGATAACTCATCGGCGAGCGATTCCTTCCTGTTCAGGCCTTTCTTGTCGAGCGGATGCCAGCGCGATCAGTCGTCGCCGTCTTCGGCGGATGCAACCATCGCATTGATTAGGAATTCGGTCAAGCCTTCGACCGGTACGGTCTGCTGAACGTTCTTTTCCCCGTCTCCGCCCGCACCGCGCAGCGCCTTCACGCCCACCGTACCGTTCGCAACCTCCTCTTCGCCGAAGATCACCGCGAACGCGGCGCCACTGGCGTCGGCCCGTTTCATTTGCGACTTGAAACTCGCCGGCGCGCCGTCCGCGCTGCAGTGGAAGATCACGTCGAGGCCCGTATCGCGCAGGCGCTCGGCCGCGATGAACGCCTGTTCGCGCGCAGTCTCGCCCTGGTGCACGACGTACACGTCGACGCCTTCCTGCTCGGGCGCGAGATCTTCTTCCTTCAGCAGTTCGAGGATCCGCTCGATGCCCATCGCCCAGCCGCACGCCGCGGTCGGCTTGCCGCCGAGCTGCTCGATCAGCGGATCGTAGCGGCCGCCGGCTGCAACCGTGCCCTGCGCGCCGAGCTTGTCGGTCACCCACTCGAACACAGTCAGGTTGTAATAGTCGAGACCACGCACGAGACGCGGGTTGATCTTGAACGGGATGTTGTTCGCGAGCAGCAGGCGCTGCAGCCCTTCGAAGTGTGCGCGCGATTCTTCGCCGAGGAAGTCGATCAGCTTCGGCGCGTTCTGCGCGATTTCCTGCAGCGCGGGATTCTTCGTGTCGAGCACGCGCAGCGGGTTCGTATACAGACGGCGCTTCGCATCCTCGTCGAGCACGTCGGCGAACTGCTCGAGGTACTTGATCAGTTCGACGCGGTGCGCGGCACGCTCTTCGGCGAGGCCGAGCGAGTTGATCTCGAGTTTGATGCCGGTCAGGCCGAGGTCATCCCACAGGCGCTGGCACATCATGATGATCTCGGCATCCGCATCGGGGCCCGCGAAGCCGAGCGCCTCGACGCCGACCTGGTGGAACTGGCGATAGCGGCCGCGCTGCGGACGCTCGTGACGGAACATCGGGCCGATGTACCACAGGCGCTTCGGGCCGTCGTACAGCATGTTGTGCTCGATCGACGCGCGCACCACGGCCGCGGTATTTTCCGGGCGCATCGTCAGGTTCTCGCCGTTCAGCGCGTCGGTGAAGCTGTACATCTCCTTCTCGACGATGTCCGTGACCTCGCCGATACCGCGCGTGAAGAGCTGCGTGTGCTCGACGATCGGCGTGCGGATGTTCTGGTAGCCGTATGCGCGCAGCAGCGATTTCACGGTGGCTTCGAAGAACTCCCAAAGGCCGGCATCCTGCGGGAGGATGTCGTTCATGCCCTTGACGCCGGTGAGCTTCTCGATCTTGCGTTTTTGTTCAGTCATCGTGTGTGTGGACGAATTAGTTCAGGGCCTCGGTACGGCCGTAATTGCGTGCGACGTAGTCGCTGACGATCTGCTGGAATTCCTCGGCGATCCGCTCGCCGCGCAGCGTCTTGACCTTCTCGCCGTCGATGAAGACGGGCGCGGCCGGGTTCTCGCCCGAACCCGGCAGGCTGATGCCGATGTTTGCGTGCTTCGATTCGCCCGGGCCGTTGACGATGCAACCCATCACCGCGACGTTCATCTTCTCGACGCCCGGATACTCCTTGCGCCAGACCGGCATCTGTTCGCGCAGGTAGGTCTGGATCTGCATCGCGAGCTCCTGGAACAGCGTGCTCGTCGTACGGCCGCAGCCCGGGCACGCGATCACCATCGGTGCGAACGAGCGCAGGCCCATCGTCTGGAGGATTTCCTGGCCGACGATCACCTCGCCCGTGCGCGATGCGCCCGGCTCCGGCGTCAGCGAGATGCGGATCGTGTCGCCGATCCCTTCCTGCAGCAGCACGCCGAGTGCAGCCGTCGAAGCCACGATGCCCTTCGAGCCCATGCCGGCCTCGGTCAGCCCGAGGTGCAGCGCGAAGCCGCAGCGGCGGCCGAGTTCGCGGTACACGGCAATCAGGTCCTGCACGCCGCTGACCTTGCACGACAGCACGATACGGTCGCGGCCGAGGCCCAGTTCGACCGCACGCTCGGCCGAGCCGATCGCCGACTGGATCAGCGCCTCGTACATCACGCTCTGCGCATCCCACGGCTGCGAACGCGCACCGTTCTCGTCCATCATGCGCGCGAGCAGATCCTGGTCGAGACTGCCCCAGTTCACGCCGATCCGTACCGGCTTGTCGTACTTGGCCGCGGCCTCGATCATCTGCGCGAACTGCGTATCGCGCTTCGCGCCCTGGCCGACGTTGCCCGGGTTGATCCGGTACTTCGACAGCGACTCGGCGCAGCCCGGGTAGTCACGCAGCAGCAGGTGGCCGTTGTAGTGGAAATCGCCGACAAGCGGCACGGTCACGCCCATGCGGTCGAGCTGCTCGCGGATCGCCGGCACGGCGGCCGCGGCCTCGGGCGTGTTGACCGTGATGCGCACCAGTTCGGAGCCTGCGTTCGCGAGTTCCTTGATCTGGATTGCCGTGCCGATCGCGTCGGCCGTGTCGGTATTCGTCATCGACTGCACGCGCACCGGCGCGTCGCCGCCGATCGTCACGAGCTGCCCGCCCCAGCGGACATCCACCGCATGCGATACGCGGCGCGGCTGATGCCCGCCGAACACCGGCTCGGTTGAACAAATCTGACTGCTGCGTGGGGATTGAGCTTCGGATTGCATCGATAGATCCATTTACGCGGAATGCGCCGCGACGCGGCGCATGAATTGAAAAAGCGCCGTGCCCTCACGGCCTGCCGATATCGACGACAGGCCTTCGCCACGGCGCTTGGCGTCAGGGCAACGTGAACCGCGCCACGTTACCCCGCGCTGCCGAATATTTTGCCGGATCGACGGGTTTTCCGTCGAACGCAACGGTGTCGAGGCCCGCCTTGTTGCCGATCGTGACCTTGAACGGGCCGTCGCCCGCGACCTGCTTCGCCTCGCCGCCGCGCACCAGCCCGGAGAACAGTTCCTTGCCGCTCTTGTCGCGCACGCTGAACCAGCTGTCCTGCTTGACCTTCAGTTCGACCATCGACTGGCCGGCCGCGACCGCGACGCTCGCCGGCTGAGCCGGCGCGGCAGCGCTTGCCGCCGTCGTCGCCACGACAGGCTGCGATGCGGCGGCCGTCACGGCCGGCGCCACCGGCGCGGGCGCCGGAGCTGCCGACGCAATAACCGGTGCCGGCGCAGCAGATGCAGCAGCCGGGGCCGGAACCTCATTCGCGACCACGGCAGCCGCCCCGCTCGAGGCCGCTTCTTCGACGGTTGACGAGGATGCCGCCGCCGGCACGCTCGCGGCCGACGCATGCTCCGCGTCGCCGCTCTTGAAACGCGCGAGCAGGCTCGACGAATCGCCGCCAGTGTGCCACATCAGTACGGCGACCACCGCGACGACGACGATCGCCGTGCCCCACAGCCACGGATGATGCCGCGACGATCCGCCCAGCGGAATCGACACGCGGCCGCGCGGCAGATCCGTTCCCGACGACGCGGGCATCGACAGGTCGACTTCCGGCACCCCGCGCTCACGGCGCAACGCCTGCGCGAACGGCTCCGGATCGACACCGAGCATCTTCGCGTAGCTGCGTACGACGCCGAGTGCAAACGTCACGCCGGGCAAATGACTGATGTCACCCGCCTCGAGCGCCCGGAGCTTCTGCGGTGCGACCTTGAGTCGCGCCGACACGTCGTCGACGGTCCACCCTCTTGCCTCCCGAAGCTGCGCCAGTCGGCTGCCGACCGCCGCAAGCGATTCCAACCCTGCCGGTGCCGGCTTCGCGCCATTCGTCTCTGCGCCGTTAGACGGCTGCGGCTCACTCATCCTTGTCCTCGCGTCGATTCTTCTTCACTGGCGGCCGCCGCCGGTTCCCGCCGGCCGGCACCCGCAACTGTCCATACCATGCGCGACGCCGTGGCGCCGCGACCGATCGCTATTCGCGTGTTGTACCGCCCCAAAAGCGCTGGCATCCCCGGCCAGGCGCCCCTGTCAAATCGCCCGAACCTCGATGATTTTCCCTGCTGCGCCCGTTCGTTCCGCGAGGCGCGTGCGATCCTTCACTGCGCCGGCCAGCTGGCCGCACGCGGCATCGATGTCATCGCCGCGCGTCTTGCGCACGGTCGTGACGACACCCGCGTCGATGAGGACCTGTGCAAAGCGCTTGATCTGCTCCGGTTTCGAGCGGATGAGGCCCGATTCCGGAAACGGATTGAACGGGATCAGATTGAACTTGCACGGCACGTCGCGCGTGACGGCCAGCAGTTCGCGTGCATGCGCTTCGGTGTCGTTGACGCCGTCCAGCATGCAGTATTCGAAAGTAATGAAGTCGCGCGGCGCGACTTTCAGGTAGCGCTGGCAAGCCGCCATCAGCTCGCGCAGCGGATACTTCTTGTTGAGCGGCACCAGCTCGTCGCGCAGCGCATCGTTGGGCGCGTGCAGCGAAACGGCCAGCGCGACCGGCAACTCGGCGCCGAGGCGGTCCATCATCGGCACCACGCCAGACGTGGACAGCGTGACGCGGCGGCGCGACAGGCCGTACGCGTTGTCGTCGAGCATCAGCCGCATGGCCGGCACGACCGCGCTGTAATTCAGCAGCGGCTCGCCCATGCCCATCATCACCACGTTGGTGACGACCCGCTCGGCCTTGCCATTCGGGCCGGGTGCGCGACCCAGCGACGCTCGCAATGCAAATTCAGCCATCCGTAGCTGGCCGATGATTTCGGCTGTCGACAGGTTGCGGGAAAAGCCCTGCTTGCCCGTCGAACAGAAGCGGCAGTTCACCGCACACCCGGCCTGCGACGACACGCACAGCGTGCCGCGCGTCTCTTCCGGGATGAACACGGTTTCGACCGCATTGCCGTTTCCGACGTCGATCAGCCACTTGCGCGTGCCGTCGGTGGAAACGTGATCGCTGGCGATCTCGGGCATGACGATCGACGCGCGGCCCTTGAGCTTCTCTCTCAAGGACTTCGCAAGATCGGTCATGCCGTCGAAATCGCCAGCGTTGTACTGGTGGATCCAGCGCTGCAACTGCTTGGCGCGGAACGGCTTCTCACCGAGGCTGCCGCAGTACGCGACAAGACCCTCGGCATCGAAGTCGAGAAGATTGACGGAAGTTTCGCTCGTCATGATGTGCTGCCTTGCCGCGTGCGCTGAATCCTGCCTACTTGCTGCCAGCCAGGGCTTAGCGCGAGTAAACGTTCATTTCCGGGAAGAAGAACGCGACTTCGACCGCTGCCGTTTCCGCAGCGTCCGAGCCGTGCACGGCGTTCGCGTCGATGCTGTCTGCGAAGTCGGCGCGGATCGTGCCCTTTTCCGCCTTCTTCGGATCCGTTGCGCCCATCAGGTCGCGGTTCTTCAGGATCGCGCCTTCACCTTCCAGAACCTGGATCATCACCGGGCCCGAGATCATGAAATCGACGAGGTCCTTGAAGAACGGACGCGCTGCGTGAACCGCGTAGAACTTCTCTGCGTCAGCACGCGACAGATGTGCCATGCGCGATGCGACGATCTTCAGGCCGGCGCCTTCGAAACGGCTGTAGATCTGGCCGATCACGTTCTTTGCCACCGCATCCGGCTTGATGATCGACAGGGTGCGCTCGATTGCCATAAAAACTCCAAGAAATTAAGAAGTTACAGGTTCAAATGAATCCGCTATTGTAGCACGATCCCGTGTATCATTGCGATTGAACCCTTACACGCATGAAAGGTTCAGAATCCATATGTTTTGTGACGCCCGGCCATTGAAACCTCCCGGCACGGAACGTATCTTAGCCATAGCTGCTCCGGTTTGCTGCGCCGCACACCGCGCGCGCCGAACCGGCCCCGGACGCCCACGCGTTCAATGTTAGGAGAAACCATGAACGACTATCCGTACAATTTCGGCCGCGGCGGTTCCGTCAGCACCGCCGAGGTTCGCAACCGCGTGCTGCGGAACACGTACTGGCTGCTCGCGCTGTCGATGGTGCCGACCGTGCTGGGCGCCTGGGTCGGCGTCGCGACGGGCTTCTCGCTGTTCGCGGCCACGAGCCCGATGATGAGCCTGCTCGCGTTCTTCGCGATCGCGTTCGGCTTCATGTTCGCGATCGAGCGGACGAAAAACAGCGCGGCCGGCGTGTTCGTGCTGCTCGGCTTCACGTTCTTCATGGGCCTGATGCTGTCGCGGCTGCTGAGCTTCATCCTCGGCTTCTCGAACGGCCCGTCGCTGATCATGCTCGCGTTCGGCGGCACCGGCATCATCTTTGCCGCGATGGCGACGATCGCCACCGTCAGCAAGCGTGATTTCTCGGGGCTCGGCAAGTGGCTGTTCATGGGCGTGATCGTCATCCTGCTTGCATCGGTCGCGAACATCTTCCTGCAACTCCCGGCGCTGATGCTCACCGTGTCGGTACTCGCGATCGCGATCTTCTCCGCCTACATGCTGTTCGACGTCCAGCGCGTCGTGAACGGCGGCGAGACGAACTACATCTCGGCGACGCTCGCGATCTACCTCGACCTGTACAACGTGTTCACGAACCTGCTCGCGCTGCTCGGCATCTTCGGCGGCAACCGCAACTGACGTTCGCCACGCATCATGAAAAAACCGGCCCGCGGGCCGGTTTTTTTACGTCTGCCGCCCGGAACTCAGTCGCGCTCGAACAGTGCGATCGATTCGACGTGCGACGTATTCGGGAACATGTTCACGACACCGGCGCCCTTCAGGCGGTAGCCGGCCTCGTGCACGAGCAGGCCCGCGTCGCGCGCCAGCGTCGAAGGGTTGCACGACACATAGACGATGCGCTTCGGCAGCGGGCCTTCACCGCTCTGCGCGATCTCGGCCAGCGCCTTCGATACCGCGAGCGCGCCTTCGCGCGGCGGGTCGATCAGGAACTTGTCGAATGCGCCGAGCGCACGGATGTCGTCGCCCGTCACTTCGAACAGGTTCCGGCACGCGAACGTCGTGTGACCGTCGACACCGTTTTCGCGCGCATTCGCCAGTGCGCGCGTCGTCAGCGTGTCGCTGCCCTCGATGCCCATCACCTCGCGCGACAGCCGCGCGAGCGGCAGCGTGAAGTTGCCGATCCCGCAGAACAGGTCGAGCACGCGGTCGTCGCGCGACGGCGCGAGCAGGCGCAGCGCACGGCCCACCAGCACGCGGTTGATCTGATGATTGACCTGCGTGAAGTCAGTCGGCTTGAACGGCATGCGGATACCGAATTCCGGCAGCGTGTAATCGAGCGACACGTCGAGCGGATAGAACGGCGTCACCGTATCAGGGCCCTTCGGCTGCAGCCAGAACTGCACCTTGTGCTCGTCCGCGAATGCGCGCAGCAACGCTTCGTCGTCCGCGTTGATCGGTTCCAGCACACGCAGCACGAGCGCCGTGACTTCCGAGCCGACCGCGAGCTCGATCTGCGGCATCCGATCGCGAATCGACAGCCCCTCGACGAGCCGGCGCAGCGGCACCAGCATCGCCGACACGTGCGGCGGCAGCACTTCGCAGCTCGTCATGTCGGCCACGTAGCTGCTCTTCTTCTCATGGAATCCGACCAGCACGCCGCCCTTCTTCGCAACGTTGCGCACGGTCAGGCGTGCGCGGTAGCGATAGCCCCACGACGGGCCGTGGATCGGCGCGAACATCGTTTCCGCGCGCAGCTTCGCCAGGTGCCACAGGTTGTCTTCGAGCACGCGCTGCTTGACCGCCACTTGTGCGCGCATGTCGAGATGCTGCATCGAGCAGCCACCGCAGGTGCCGAAGAACGCGCATTTCGGCTTCGTGCGCATCACGCTCGGGCGCAGAATGTCGACAACCGTCGCCTGCTCGTAGCTCGGCTTGCGGCGGAAGCTCGAATAGGTCACGCGCTCACCCGGCAGCGCGCCCTCGACGAAGATGACCTTGCCCGGCTCGCCGTCCTCGGTAATCGTGCGGCCGACACCGCGCGCTTCCATGTCGAGCGATTCGATCTCGAGAACCGGGGCGATTCCGGGCGCGACGGGCGCATTTCTTGATTTGCGCGCAGAAGTGGGGACGGCTTCGGACACCAGCTTTTCCTGACAAACGTTGAAGAAGGCGAGATTGTAGACGACGAAGGCCCGCATCGCCCGCTTTGCATGAGGCAGGCGTCCATACTTGAGCATAGACCGCACGGCATTGCGCCGGAATGCCCAGGCACGCAACACGCCCGGGCGGGCGCTGCGAAGCCGAGCGGGTGCCCCCGGGCCTGGAATCCGCCCGGCAGGAGTTTCGACCATGCGACTGATCGACTGGAACATCCAATGGGGTCGGGACGCGGACGGCGTCGTCGATCTTTCGCGCACAGTCGCGGCGATCCGTGGGCTCGGCGCCTTCGACGTGCTGTGCCTGCAGGAGGTCACGCGCGGCTTCGGCGCATTGCCCGGCAGGCCCGGCGCCGACCAGTTCGCCGAACTCGCGGCGCTGCTGCCCGGCCATACGATCATCGAAGCGATCGGTGCCGACCTGCCGCCGATCGAAGCCGGCGCACCGCGTCGTCAGTTCGGCAATGCGATCGCGACCCGGCTGCCGGTCGGGCGCGTGCTTCGCCAGTTGCTGCCGTGGCCGGCCGACGCCGGTGCGCCGTCGATGCCGCGCGTCGCGCTCGACGTTGAGCTGCAGGCGCCCTTCGGGCCGCTGCGCGTGGTCACCACGCATCTGGAATACTATTCGGCGCGCCAGCGGCTCGCCCAGGTCGACGCGCTGCGCGACCGGCACCGCGAGGCCTGCGCACACGCGGCACGACCAGCGCCCGCCGAAACTGCCGAGGGGCCGTTCAGCACGACCGGCCAGCCGTGCGATGCGATCGTCTGCGGTGATTTCAACAGCGCGTTCGGCAGCGATGCCTATTGTCGATTCCTGGCGCCGATCGCAGACGCGCCGCGCTTCGTCGACACATGGGTTGCCCGGCACCCCGGCCGCACGCCACCGCCGACGGCGGGCGTCTACGATACGGTGCAATGGTCGGAGGGGCCGCTTGCGTGCGACTTCGTATTCGTGACCGATACGCTGCTGCCGCGCGTGATGCGCTGCGAAATCGACGGCGACGTCCGCGCATCGGATCACCAGCCGGTGCTGCTCGAACTCGATTGATCGCGCCGGCCTCGGCGCACCCCGCCCGCGCTACGCGGTGAAGCCAGCGAGGTATTCGGCCCAGTGCGACGCCGGCTCCTGCGCAAGCGAGTTCTTCACGAGCAGGATCTCGTCCGCATATTCGCTCGGCGTCAGGCCGCCGCGCATCAACTGGAACCGGCAATACAGCAGGTAGGTATTGACGACGTCGGTTTCGCAATAGTTGCGGATTTCCTCGATCCGTCCGTCCAGGAACGCCGGCCACACCTGGCTGCCGTCCATCCCGAGCTTGCCCGGAAAGCCGCACATCTTCGCGAGTGCGTCGAGCGGCGCGTTCGCGCGCGCCTGATACATCGCGAGCACATCCATCAGGTCGGTATGCCGCGAGTGATAGCGCGAGATGTAGTTGTTCCACTTGAATTCGCGGTCGTCCTCGCCGAGATCCCAGTAGCGGGTCGCGGGAATGCCGTGCACGAGCGCGCGGTAATGGAGCACCGGCAGATCGAAGCCACCGCCGTTCCACGACACGAGCTGCGGCGTGTATTTCTCGATCACGCGGTAGAACGACTGGATCAGCGTGGCTTCGTTGTCCTGCGGCGTGCCGAGCGAGCGTACGCGAAACCCGTTGTTGTCACGGAACACACACGAGATCGCCGCGATGCGCTGCAGGTGGTGCGGCAGGAAATCGCCACCGGTCTTCTCGCGGCGCGCGGCGAACGCATGTTCGGCCACCGCGGCATCGTCGAGCGTCGCGGGCAGGTCTTCCAGACGGCGAATGCCGTCGACATCGGGAATCGTCTCGATGTCAAAAACAAGAATCGGAGTCATCAGTTACAGAACGGCGTCCTTGCGCACGCCATTGGAGGCGAAAAACCGCTTGAGGCGCACCAGCGCTTCCTGCTGGATCTGGCGCACGCGCTCGCGCGTGAGCCCCATCTCGTCGGCCAGCTCCTCGAGCGTCGCCGGTTCGATGTGATTCAGGCCGAAGCGGCGCTCGATCACGTGGCGGTGCTTGTCGGACAGCCGCGACAGCCACGCGCGAGTGAGCGTCTCGAGTTCGCGGTGCTGCACTTCGGCGTCGGGCGACTGGCTCTGGTCGTCGGGCAACAGGTCGAGCAGGCTGCTCGCGGGATCGAGGTCGAGCGGCGCGTCGAGCGACGCCGTGTGCTCGTTGAGCGCGAGGATGTCGGTGACTTCCTCGGCGGTCTTGCCGGTGAGATAGGCGATGTCGTCGATGCTGGCTTCGCGGCGCTCGGCCGCTTCGCCCGTCGACATCGAATTCTTTTCGAGGTGGCGCTTCGCGCGCAGCACCTGGTTCAGTTCGCGGATCACGTGCACGGGCAGGCGGACCGTGCGGGCCTGGTTCATGATCGCCCGCTCGATGCTCTGGCGGATCCACCACGTCGCGTAGGTCGAAAAACGGAAGCCGCGCGTCGGGTCGAATTTTTCGATCGCATGCATCAGGCCGAGGTTGCCTTCCTCGATCAGGTCGAGCAGCGGCACGCCACGATTCAGGTATCCCTTCGCGATGCTGACGACGAGGCGCAGGTTGCGCTCGATCATCACCTGCCGCGCCTCGAATTCACCGGCCTTGGCCAGACGCGAATAGCGCTGCTCCTCCTCGACGGTGAGCAGCGGCTTCACGCTAATGCGGTTCAGGTAATGCTGGATCGTGTCGGCCGTGAGTTCGGCCTGCAGCAGCGTGCGGAAATCGTCGACGTCGGGCGACGCCTCGGCCCGGCCTTCGCGCTCGTCGTCGCCACCGTCCGCCTCGGCGTCGCGCGCCTCGAGATCGCGTTCGTTATCCGCGTTGTCGTCTTCGTCGTCCGTCGAAGCACCCGCTCGCCCCACCGATGCTTGCGTGGCACGACTGATCTTCTCAGACTCGGCTTGCGGCTCGTGGCGCTTCGATTTCGGCATGGTCGTCTCGGTTATTGAGGCGGCAAATACTTCAGCGGATCGACAGGCTTACCCTGCCGGCGAACCTCGAAATGCAGCATCACGCGGTCGGAGTCGCTGTTACCCATCTCGGCGATCTTCTGCCCCTTCGTTACCGCGTCCCCCTCTTTTACCATCAAAGCGCGATTGTGTGCATACGCCGTGAGGTAAGTTGCATCGTGTTTGATGATAATGAGGTTGCCGTAGCCACGCAGGCCATTGCCGGAATAGACGACGCGGCCATCGGCTGCCGCTTTCACGGCCTCGCCGGCCGTACCGCCGATATTGACGCCCTTGTTCTTCGCGTCGTCGAACCCGTTCAGCACGGGGCCGCGCGCCGGCCACGCAAACGTCACGGGGCCGCTCGGTGCAGCTGCCGTGTCGCTCGATGCGGCTGCCGCGGCGGGCGGCGTCGCGACCGACGACGTACCGGCAGCCGGCGTTGCCGGGCCGCTGCTGAGCGGCGCGGTAGCGACGGC
>NZ_QOBB01000098.1:0-25593 GCF_024704855.1 Burkholderia sp. HAN2018
AAGTGGCGATCATGAGCCTGGCAGACGCGCTGGACACGTACATCCCGACGCCGGAGCGTGCAGTTGACGGCGCGTTCCTGATGCCGGTGGAAGACGTGTTCTCGATCTCGGGCCGTGGTACGGTGGTGACGGGTCGTGTCGAGCGCGGCATCGTGAAGGTCGGCGAAGAAATCGAAATCGTCGGTATCAAGCCGACGGTGAAGACGACCTGCACGGGCGTTGAAATGTTCCGCAAGCTGCTGGACCAAGGTCAGGCAGGCGACAACGTCGGTATCCTGCTGCGCGGCACGAAGCGTGAAGACGTGGAGCGTGGCCAGGTTCTGGCGAAGCCGGGTTCGATCACGCCGCACACGCACTTCACGGCTGAAGTGTACGTGCTGAGCAAGGACGAAGGCGGCCGTCACACGCCGTTCTTCAACAACTACCGTCCGCAGTTCTACTTCCGTACGACGGACGTGACGGGCTCGATCGAGCTGCCGAAGGACAAGGAAATGGTGATGCCGGGCGACAACGTGTCGATCACGGTGAAGCTGATTGCACCGATCGCGATGGAAGAAGGTCTGCGCTTCGCAATCCGCGAAGGCGGCCGTACGGTCGGCGCCGGCGTCGTCGCCAAGATCCTCGACTAAGATCGACGATCCGCGGATCCTTCCGGGATCCGCGATCCCACGGTATGCAGTTGTACCGTCGAAACCGGGTGTTCAGCTTGCGCTGGCACCCGGTTTTTCTTTATGGCGTGCCGTCACGCACATTGACAAACCCACACCACCTCTCCGATTTTTCGTGTAGAATCGCGGGCTTAGCAGTGGAAGTACCGTTCGGAACCTGTCGCTTCGCTCCCCGCAGGCAGCAGGTTTCGCGTTCTTTTGGTGTCCGGCGGTGCAACATCGCCTCGCTCTTTTCAAGGAATCGTCATGCAGCAACAGAAAATCCGCATTCGCCTGAAGGCTTTCGACTATCGTCTGATCGATCAATCGGCTGCCGAAATCGTCGATACCGCGAAGCGGACTGGCGCAATCGTCCGTGGCCCGGTGCCGCTGCCGACGCGCATTCAGCGTTTTGACATCCTGCGTTCGCCGCACGTCAACAAGACGTCGCGCGATCAGCTCGAAATCCGTACCCACCAGCGCCTGATGGACATCGTCGATCCGACCGACAAGACGGTTGACGCGCTGATGAAGCTCGATCTGCCGGCTGGCGTCGACGTGGAAATCAAGCTGCAGTAAGGCTTCCGGCGCCAACCGGCTTGTCGGGTGGCGCTAAGTCTTTGTATTGCTTGCGGAAATCGAGGAGTCGGGCTATACTGCTTGGCTTTTCGCGTATTCGCGTAAAAAAGTTGGGCCTTGCGTGCCCGGCATTTTGTAAATCAGCCCCGACCAATCGCAGTCGGGAATGGAGAAAATGATGAGCCTTGGACTCGTAGGTCGCAAGGTTGGCATGACCCGTATCTTCACGGCTGAAGGGGATTCGATTCCCGTCACCGTGCTGGACGTGTCGGACAACCGCGTGACGCAGATCAAGACTGTTGAAACCGACGGCTACACGGCCGTGCAGGTTGCATTCGGCTCCCGTCGTGCATCGCGCGTGACGAAGCCGCTGGCAGGTCATCTCGCCAAAGCCGGTGTCGAAGCCGGTGAAATCCTCAAGGAATTCCGCATTGACGCGGCCAAGGCAGCTGAGCTGTCGAATGGCGCCGTGGTCGGTGCTGATCTTTTCGAAGTGGGCCAGAAGGTCGACGTGCAAGGCGTGTCGATCGGTAAGGGCTACGCCGGTACGATCAAGCGTTACAACTTCTCCTCCGGCCGTGCGACGCACGGTAACTCGCGCTCGCACAACGTGCCGGGCTCGATCGGTATGGCGCAGGATCCGGGTCGTGTTTTCCCGGGTAAACGCATGACGGGTCACATGGGTGACGTGACGGTGACGGTGCAGAACCTCGAAATCGCTCGTATCGACGCAGAGCGCAAGCTGCTGCTCGTGAAGGGTGCGATTCCGGGCGCGAAGGGCGGCAAGGTCTTCGTGACGCCGGCCGTCAAGACCAAGGGGGCGAAATAATGGAACTCAAGCTCCTGAACGAAAATGGTCAGGAAGGTGCAGTGGTCAACGCGTCGGACGTCGTGTTCGGTCGTGACTACAACGAAGCGCTGATCCACCAGGTCGTCGTCGCTTACCAGGCGAATGCTCGCCAGGGTAACCGCGCACAGAAGGACCGTGAGCAAGTCAAGCACACGACCAAGAAGCCGTGGCGCCAGAAGGGTACGGGCCGTGCTCGTGCCGGTATGTCGTCGAGCCCGCTGTGGCGTGGCGGTGGTCGTATCTTCCCGAATTCGCCGGAAGAAAACTTCTCGCACAAGGTCAACAAGAAGATGCATCGCGCAGGTCTCTGCTCGATCTTCTCGCAGCTGGCCCGTGAAGGCCGCCTGTCGGTCGTCGAGGACATCATCCTCGAAGCGCCGAAGACCAAGCTGCTGGCCGACAAATTCAAGACCATGGGTCTCGACTCCGTGCTGATCATCACCGACACGGTTGACGAAAACCTGTACCTGGCATCGCGCAACCTGCCGCACGTGGCAATTGTCGAGCCGCGCTACGCTGACCCGCTGTCGCTGATCTACTTCAAGAAAGTGCTGGTCACGAAGGCTGCGGTCGCCCAGATCGAGGAGTTGCTGTCATGAGCGAGATTCGCAAGAACGATCATCGTTTGATGCAGGTCCTGCTCGCACCGGTGATCTCGGAAAAGGCGACGCTGGTTGCCGACAAGAACGAGCAAGTCGTGTTCGAAGTCGCACCGGATGCCACGAAGCAGGAAGTGAAGGCGGCTGTCGAGCTGCTGTTCAAGGTTGAAGTTGATTCCGTCAACGTGCTGGTTCAGAAGGGCAAGCAAAAGCGCTTTGGCCGTTCGATGGGCCGCCGCAAGGACGTGAAGAAGGCGTACGTTTGCCTGAAGCCCGGCCAGGAAATCAACTTTGAAGCGGAGGCCAAGTAATCATGGCAATCGTTAAAGTTAAGCCGACATCGCCGGGTCGCCGCGCGATGGTCAAGGTGGTCAACAAGAACCTGCACCAGGGCAAGCCGTTCGCGGCACTGCTCGACTCGCAGAGCTCGACCGCCGGCCGTAACAACAATGGCCGTATCACCACGCGTCACAAGGGTGGTGGTCACAAGCAACACTATCGTATCGTCGATTTCCGTCGCACGAAGGATGGCATCCCGGCAAAGGTCGAGCGTCTCGAGTACGACCCGAACCGTAGCGCGAACATCGCGCTGGTGCTCTACGCAGACGGCGAACGTCGCTACATCATCGCCCCGAAGGGCCTGACCGTCGGCCAACAGCTGATGTCGGGTTCGGAAGCGCCGATCCGCGCAGGCAACACGCTGCCGATCCGCAACATTCCGGTCGGTACGACGATCCACTGCATCGAGATGCTGCCGGGCAAGGGCGCGCAAATGGCGCGTTCGGCTGGTACGTCGGCCATGCTGCTCGCACGTGAAGGCGTCTACGCGCAGGTTCGTCTGCGTTCGGGCGAAATCCGCCGCGTGCACATCGAGTGCCGTGCAACGATCGGTGAAGTCGGCAACGAAGAGCATAGCCTGCGCCAGATCGGCAAGGCTGGCGCGAACCGCTGGCGCGGTATCCGCCCGACGGTGCGTGGCGTTGCGATGAACCCGGTTGATCACCCGCACGGTGGTGGTGAGGGCAAGACGGCTGCAGGTCGCGATCCGGTTAGCCCGTGGGGTACGCCGGCTAAGGGTTATCGCACCCGTAGCAACAAGCGCACGACGACGATGATCGTCCAGCGCCGTCACAAGCGTTAAGGAGTAGGCAATGGCACGTTCTGTAAAAAAAGGTCCGTTCTGCGACGCCCATTTGCTGAAGAAAGTTGAGGCGGCTGCAGCTTCGCGCGACAAAAAGCCGATCAAGACCTGGTCGCGTCGCTCGACGATTCTGCCGGATTTCATCGGCCTGACGATCGCTGTTCATAACGGCCGTCAACACGTTCCGGTGTACATCTCGGAAAACATGGTCGGCCACAAGCTTGGCGAGTTCGCACTGACCCGTACGTTCAAGGGTCACGCGGCCGACAAGAAGGCCAAGAAATAAGGGGCAATCAAGATGGAAGTGAAAGCAATTCATCGCGGTGCCCGCATCTCGGCGCAAAAAACGCGCCTTGTGGCTGACCAGATCCGCGGTTTGCCGGTCGACAAGGCGCTGAACGTTCTGACGTTCTCGCCGAAGAAAGCGGCTGGCATCGTGAAGAAGGTTGTGCTGTCGGCAATCGCGAATGCGGAGCACAACGAAGGCGCCGATATCGACGAGCTCAAGATCAAGAGCATCTACGTCGACAAGGCTGCATCGCTCAAGCGTTTCACCGCGCGCGCCAAGGGCCGCGGTAACCGCATCGAGAAGCAATCCTGTCACATCACTGTGACGGTCGGGAATTAAGGAGCCATACGATGGGACAGAAAATTCATCCGACTGGCTTCCGCCTGGCTGTCAGCCGCAATTGGGCTTCGCGTTGGTACGCGAATAACAACAATTTCGCGGCGATGCTGCAGGAAGACATCGGTGTTCGTGAATACCTGAAGAAGAAGCTGAAGAACGCTTCGGTCGGTCGGGTCGTCATCGAGCGTCCGGCGAAGAACGCGCGCATCACGATTTACAGCTCGCGTCCGGGCGTGGTCATCGGCAAGAAGGGCGAGGATATCGAACAGCTGAAGACGGAACTGCAACGCCGCATGGGCGTGCCGGTTCACGTCAACATCGAAGAAATCCGCAAGCCGGAAACCGATGCTCAGTTGATCGCTGACTCGATCACGCAACAGCTCGAGCGCCGGATCATGTTCCGTCGCGCGATGAAGCGTGCGATGCAGAACGCGATGCGTCTGGGTGCCCAGGGCATCAAGATCATGAGCGCAGGCCGTCTGAACGGTATCGAAATCGCTCGTACGGAGTGGTATCGCGAAGGTCGCGTGCCGCTTCACACGCTGCGTGCTGATATTGACTACGCGACTTCGGAAGCGAAGACGACTTACGGGATCATCGGCGTCAAGGTGTGGGTCTACAAGGGCGATACGCTCGGCCGCAACGACGCACCGGTGGTGGAAGAAGTAGCCGAAGACAAGCGTCCGCGTCGCAATGCGCGTCCGGGCGACCGTCGTCCGCGCCGTGACGGCGAAGGCGGCGCTCCGGGTGCTCGTCGTGGCGCACCGCGCCGCGGCGCCGGCAAGCCCGAAGACGGCAAGACTGGAGAATAACGATGCTGCAACCGAAACGCAGAAAGTATCGTAAAGAGCAGAAGGGTCGTAACACCGGCAAGGCGACGCGCGGCAACGCAGTGTCGTTCGGTGAATTCGGCCTGAAGGCGATCGGTCGCGGTCGTTTGACCGCACGTCAGATTGAAGCGGCGCGTCGTGCAATGACGCGTCACATCAAGCGTGGCGGCCGCATCTGGATCCGGATCTTCCCGGACAAGCCGATTTCGCAGAAGCCGGCCGAAGTGCGTATGGGTAACGGTAAGGGTAACCCGGAGTACTACGTCGCCGAGATTCAGCCGGGCAAGATGCTCTATGAAATGGACGGCGTAACCGAAGAACTGGCACGCGAAGCGTTCCGTCTGGCTGCAGCCAAGCTGCCGCTCAAGACGGCATTCATCGTGCGCCAGCTCGGCGCCTAAGGAGAAAACATGAAGGCTTCCGAACTTCTCCAGAAAGACCAGGCCGCGCTCAACAAGGAGCTGGCGGACCTGCTGAAGGCGCAATTCGGCCTGCGCATGCAACTCGCGACCCAGCAGCTCACGAACACGAGCCAGCTGAAGAAGGTTCGTCGCGACATCGCACGTGTGCGGACCGTCATGACTCAGAAGGCGAACCAGAAATGAACGATAGCGTGAAAACCTCGCTGAAGCGGACGCTGGTCGGTCGGGTCGTCAGCAACAAGATGGACAAGACCGTCACCGTGCTGATCGAGCACCGCGTCAAGCATCCGATCTACGGCAAGTATGTCGTGCGCTCGAAGAAGTACCACGCGCATGATGAAGCGAACACCTACAACGAAGGCGATCTCGTCGAAATCCAGGAAACTCGTCCTGTTTCGAAGACGAAGGCCTGGACGGTGTCGCGCCTCGTCGAAGCAGCTCGCGTCATCTAAGCGGGCAGCGCAGTAGGCAGTAACAGGCACTTCTCCACGAAGTGCTTGAAATCGCAAAGTTTTTGCTTGCGTGACCGGGATTATTTGTTATAATCCCGGTCTTCCCTCTTTATGGGAGCCCCGTCGCGGGCGAAGTTGGTGGGGGAAGCGGACTGGCGCCTGCCTGTCCGAAAGATTCACCGAATTGCGATGGCGGGTTTCGTTTGCCGTCGCTGCTGTTCCAACCCAAGCAGCCGATTGGCTGACGGGACCAAGACTGACCGAATGCATCATGGTGGTGCATCCGGATTAAGTTGGGAAAGACAAACCATGATCCAGACCGAATCTCGGCTCGAAGTAGCCGACAACACGGGTGCACGTGAAGTCCTGTGCATCAAGGTGCTCGGCGGCTCGAAGCGTCGTTATGCCGGCATTGGCGACATCATCAAGGTGAGCGTCAAAGAGGCAACGCCGCGCGGGCGCGTGAAGAAAGGCGAAATTTACAACGCCGTGGTGGTCCGCACCGCCAAGGGCGTGCGCCGTCAAGACGGCTCGCTGATCAAGTTCGACGGCAACGCCGCTGTGCTTTTGAATAACAAGCTCGAGCCGATCGGCACCCGTATCTTCGGGCCGGTGACGCGTGAGCTGCGTAGCGAACGATTCATGAAGATCGTTTCGCTGGCGCCGGAAGTGCTGTAAGGAGTCGCGATGAACAAGATTCGCAAAGGTGACGAAGTCATCGTCGTCACTGGCAAGGACAAGGGCAAGCGCGGCGTCGTGCTGGCTGTCGGTGCAGAGCATGTGACGGTTGAAGGTATCAACCTCGTCAAGAAGCATGTGAAGCCGAACCCGATGAAGGGTACGACGGGTGGCGTGGAAGCGAAGACGATGCCCCTGCATATTTCGAACGTCGCACTGGTCGACGCGAATGGCAAGGCGTCGCGTGTTGGCATCAAGGTCGAGGAAGGCAAGAAGGTTCGCTTCCTGAAGACGACCGGTGCCGTACTGAGCGCCTGACGCAGCGGAGTAAAAAATGGCTCGTTTTCAAGAGTTTTACAAAGAAAAGGTTGTGCCCGGCCTGATCGAGAAGTTCGGTTACAAGTCGGTCATGGAAGTGCCGCGCATCACCAAGATCACGCTGAACATGGGTCTTGGCGAAGCGATTGCTGACAAGAAGATCATCGAGAACGCCGTCGGCGACCTCACGAAGATCGCTGGTCAGAAGCCGGTCGTGACGAAGGCACGCAAGGCAATCGCAGGCTTCAAGATCCGCCAGGGTTACCCGATCGGCGCGATGGTGACGCTGCGTGGCCGTGCAATGTACGAATTCCTCGACCGTTTCGTGACGGTTGCCCTGCCCCGCGTGCGTGACTTCCGCGGCGTGTCGGGTCGTGCTTTCGATGGCCGTGGCAACTACAACATCGGTGTGAAAGAGCAGATCATTTTCCCCGAAATCGACTACGACAAGATCGACGCACTGCGTGGGCTGAACATCAGCATCACGACGACTGCGAAGACCGACGACGAAGCAAAGGCTCTGCTCGCCAGCTTCAAGTTCCCGTTCAGAAACTGAGGTTACCGTGGCTAAACTGGCACTGATCGAACGTGAAAAGAAGCGCGCCCGCCTGGTCGCGAAGTTCGCAGCAAAGCGCGATGCGCTGAAGGCGATCGTCGAAGACCAAAGCAAGTCGGAAGAAGAGCGCTACGAAGCACGCCTTGAGCTGCAGCAACTGCCCCGCAACGCAAACCCGACCCGCCAGCGTAACCGCTGCGCGATCACGGGCCGTCCGCGTGGCACGTTCCGTAAATTCGGCCTCGCGCGTAACAAGATTCGTGAAATCGCATTCCGTGGCGAGATTCCTGGCCTGACCAAGGCGAGCTGGTAATAGGAGAAACGTAAATGAGCATGAGTGATCCTATCGCCGATATGCTGACTCGCATCCGCAACGCGCAGATGGTCGAGAAGGTATCGGTTGCGATGCCCTCGTCGAAGGTCAAGGTTGCAATCGCGCAAGTCCTGAAGGACGAAGGTTACATCGACGATTTCGCCGTCAAGGCGGAAGGTGCGAAGTCCGAACTGAATATCGCGCTGAAGTACTACGCAGGTCGCCCGGTCATCGAACGCCTCGAGCGCGTGTCGAAGCCTGGTCTGCGCGTGTACCGCGGCCGTAACGACATTCCGCAGGTCATGAACGGCCTGGGCGTGGCAATCGTGTCGACGCCGAAGGGCGTGATGACCGACCGCAAGGCGCGCGCTACCGGCGTCGGCGGCGAAGTCATCTGCTACGTCGCTTAAAGCCGAGGAGAGAGAAACATGTCTCGAGTAGGTAAGAGCCCGATCGCGCTGCAAGGCGCGGAAGTCAAGCTGGCCGACGGTGCGATCACCGTCAAGGGCCCGCTGGGCACCATCACGCAAGCGATCAATCCGCTCGTGAACGTGGCGAACAACGACGGCACGCTGAACCTGTCGCCGGTGGACGAAAGCCGCGAAGCAAATGCACTGTCGGGCACGATGCGCGCGATCATCGCGAATGCCGTGCACGGCGTGACCAAGGGTTTCGAGCGCAAGCTGACGCTGGTTGGCGTCGGTTATCGTGCGCAAGCGCAAGGCGACAAGCTGAACCTGTCGCTGGGTTTCTCGCACCCGGTGGTGCACCAGATGCCGGAAGGCGTCAAGGCAGAAACCCCGACGCAAACCGAAATCGTGATCAAGGGGATCAACAAGCAACAAGTCGGTCAAGTAGCTGCGGAAGTTCGCGGTTACCGTCCGCCGGAGCCCTACAAGGGCAAGGGCGTGCGCTATTCCGACGAGGTTGTGATCCTCAAAGAAACGAAGAAGAAGTAAGGGTGCGCAATCATGGATAAGACTCAATCTCGCCTGCGCCGCGCTCGCCAGACGCGTATCAAGATCGCTGAGCTGCAGGTCGCGCGTCTCGCCGTGCATCGCACGAACACGCACATCTACGCTCAAGTGTTCTCGCCCTGCGGCACCAAGGTGCTCGCCAGCGCGTCGACGCTCGAAGCAGAAGTGCGCGCTGAACTGGCCGACAAGTCGGGCAAGGGCGGCAACGTTAATGCCGCGACGCTGATCGGCAAGCGTATTGCCGAGAAGGCAAAGGCTGCCGGCATCGAATCCGTCGCCTTCGACCGCTCGGGCTTCCGCTACCACGGCCGCGTCAAGGCGCTGGCTGAGGCAGCTCGCGAAGCTGGGCTCAAGTTCTAAGGAAGGAATTCGTCATGGCAAAGATGCAAGCGAAAGTTCAGGCTGACGAGCGCGACGACGGCCTTCGTGAAAAGATGATTTCGGTCAACCGCGTGACCAAGGTCGTGAAGGGTGGCCGTATTCTCGGCTTCGCCGCACTGACCGTGGTTGGCGACGGCGATGGCCGCATCGGTATGGGCAAGGGCAAGGCGAAGGAAGTGCCGGTCGCTGTCCAGAAGGCAATGGAACAAGCTCGCCGCAACATGTTCAAGGTGCCGCTCAAGAACGGCACGCTGCAACACGAAGTGCACGGCAAGCATGGCGCATCGGCTGTCCTCCTCGCTCCGGCGAAGGCAGGTACGGGCGTGATCGCCGGCGGCCCGATGCGCGCAGTGTTCGACGTGATGGGCGTTCAGAACGTCGTGGCAAAGAGCCACGGTTCGACGAACCCGTACAACCTCGTTCGCGCCACGCTGGACGGTCTGCGCAAGCAGTCCACCCCGGCAGACATCGCGGCGAAGCGCGGCAAGTCCGTCGAAGAAATTTTGGGCTAAGCCCGGGTGGTCACCATGTCTGAAAAAACTGTCAAGGTTCAGCTCGTTAAGAGCCTGATCGGGACCCGCGAATCGCACCGCGCGACCGTGCGTGGCCTGGGCCTGCGCCGACTCAACTCGGTCAGCGAGCTTCAGGACACGCCGGCGGTCCGCGGCATGATCAACAAGGTCTCGTACCTCGTTAAGGTCATCGCGTAAGCGGCCCTACGGATCAAGGAGTTGATATGGAATTGAATAACCTGAAGCCGGCAGCTGGCGCCAAGCACGCCAAGCGTCGCGTCGGCCGTGGCATCGGTTCGGGCCTCGGCAAGACGGCTGGCCGTGGTCACAAGGGTCAGAAATCGCGTTCGGGCGGCTTCCACAAAGTCGGTTTCGAAGGCGGTCAGATGCCGCTGCAACGTCGTCTGCCGAAGCGCGGCTTCACGTCGCTGACGAAGGAATTCGTCGGTGAAGTGCGCCTGGGCGACCTCGAGAAGCTGCCGGTCGATGAGATCGATCTGCTCGCACTGAAGCAAGCCGGCCTGGTCGGCGAGCTGACGAAGAGCGCAAAGATCATCGCGACGGGCGAGCTGAAGCGCAAGATCGTCGTGAAGGGTCTCGGTGCCACCAAGGGTGCGCGTGCTGCGATCGAAGCGGCTGGCGGTTCGTTCGCCGAGTGACACGCGTAGCGCGTCGTCATTTGCATTCATCGGAGAAGGTACTTGGCTAACAGCCCGAGTCTTGCAAAACCCGGTCGAAGCACGGCGAAATTCGGCGATCTGCGCCGGCGAGCGATGTTCCTGCTCCTGGCGCTGATCGTCTATCGCATCGGCGCGCACATTCCCGTGCCGGGCATCGATCCGGATCAACTGGCTAAGCTGTTCCAGAGCCAGGCGGGCGGCATCCTGGGCATGTTCAACATGTTCTCGGGTGGCGCGCTTTCCCGCTTCACGATCTTTGCGCTGGGGATCATGCCGTACATTTCGGCGTCGATCATCATGCAGTTGCTGGCGATCGTATCGCCGCAGCTCGAGGCGCTGAAGAAGGAAGGGCAGGCAGGGCAACGGAAGATCACGCAGTACACACGGTATTTCACCGTCGTGCTCGCGACCTTCCAGGCGTTCGGTATCGCGGCTGCGCTGGAAAACCAGCCGGGCCTCGTCACCGATCCCGGCATGCTGTTCCGTCTGACGACGGTCGTGACGCTGGTTACCGGCACGATGTTCCTGATGTGGCTCGGCGAGCAGATTACCGAGCGTGGTCTGGGCAACGGTATCTCGATCATCATCTTCGGCGGGATCGCAGCAGGGTTCCCGAATGCCGTCGGTGGGTTGTTCGAGCTGGTGCGTACGGGTTCGATGAGCATCATTTCGGCGATCATCATCGTCGTCCTGATTGCCGCGGTGACTTACCTGGTCGTGTTCATCGAACGCGGGCAGCGCAAGATCCTCGTGAACTACGCGAAGCGCCAGGTCGGCAACAAGATCTACGGTGGGCAGTCGTCGCATCTGCCGCTGAAGCTGAACATGTCGGGTGTGATTCCGCCGATCTTCGCGTCGTCGATCATTCTGTTCCCGGCAACGATTCTCGGCTGGTTCAGTACCGGTCAGCCGACGGGAAGCTGGATTTCCAACACGTTGCATAACGTTGCGGAAGCGCTGAAGCCGGGCCAGCCGGTCTATGTGTTGCTGTACACGCTGGCGATCGTGTTTTTCTGCTTCTTCTACACCGCACTGGTGTTCAACAGCAGGGAAACCGCAGACAACCTGAAGAAGAGCGGCGCGTTTGTTCCGGGTATCCGTCCGGGCGATCAGACCGCACGATATATCGACCGCATCCTCACGCGTCTGACGCTGGCCGGTGCGATCTACATCGTCTTCGTGTGTCTGCTGCCGGAATTCCTGGTACTGCGCTGGAACGTGCCGTTTTATTTTGGTGGAACGTCGCTGCTGATCATTGTCGTCGTCACGATGGACTTTATGGCGCAGGTGCAGTCGTACGTTATGTCGCAACAGTATGAGTCACTGCTCAAGAAGGCTAACTTCAAGGGCGGCAACATCCCAATGCGTTAATAAGGACTATGGCCAAAGACGATGTAATCCAGATGCAAGGCGAGGTGATCGAAAACCTCCCGAATGCTACCTTCCGCGTGAAGCTGGAAAACGGCCATGTCGTGTTGGGGCATATCTCCGGAAAGATGCGGATGCACTACATCCGCATTCTCCCGGGCGACAAGGTGACGGTTGAATTGACGCCTTACGATCTGTCTCGTGCGCGGATCGTGTTCCGGGCGAAGTGATTTGAAAAAAGGGTATTATCATGAAAGTGATGGCATCGGTTAAGCGCATTTGCCGCAATTGCAAGATCATCAAGCGCAAAGGCGTCGTTCGCGTGATCTGCAGCTCGGATCCGCGCCACAAGCAGCGCCAAGGCTGACCGCGCGTTTGTTTGCGCTTTTTGTTTGAGGAAAAACAATGGCTCGTATCGCAGGGGTTAACATCCCGAATCACCAGCATACCGAGATCGGCCTGACGGCTATCTTCGGTATCGGCCGCACCCGTTCGCGCAGCATCTGCGTGGCAGCTGGCGTCGATTTTTCGAAGAAGGTCAAGGACTTGACCGACGCAGACTTGGAAAAGCTGCGTGAAGAAGTGGGCAAGTTTGTCGTCGAAGGCGATCTGCGCCGTGAAGTGACGATGAACATCAAGCGCCTGATGGACCTCGGTTGCTACCGTGGTGTTCGTCATCGCAAGGGCCTGCCGATGCGCGGTCAGCGTACGCGTACGAACGCACGTACTCGCAAGGGTCCGCGTCGTGCAGCGCAAGCGCTGAAGAAGTAAGCGGAACTGACAGTTACAGGAAAACGTAATGGCTAAGGCTTCGAACACCGCGGCGCAACGCGTTCGCAAGAAGGTTAAGAAGAACGTCGCTGAAGGCGTGGTTCACGTTCACGCGTCGTTCAACAACACGATCATCACGATCACCGATCGCCAAGGCAACGCACTGGCATGGGCGACGTCGGGCGGTCAGGGCTTCAAGGGCTCGCGCAAATCGACGCCGTTCGCTGCCCAGGTCGCAGCCGAGTCGGCTGGCCGCGTCGCGATGGAATACGGCGTGAAGAATCTGGAAGTGCGGATCAAGGGCCCGGGCCCGGGTCGTGAGTCGGCAGTGCGCGCACTGCACGGCCTCGGCATCAAGATCACCGCGATTTCGGACGTCACCCCGATTCCGCACAACGGCTGCCGTCCGCCGAAGCGTCGTCGTATCTAAAGGTGTGCTGGCACGTTCGTGCTGGCACATTGCCTGTCGCCGCGTAGCGTCGACGGGCGTTGCTTTTTTGATTGACTAAGCCCACCGTTCGCCCCAAAGGGAGCGAACTAGCGCGGATTTCGATCCGCGTGACTGATTGATAAAGGAATGCAAAGTGGCACGTTATATCGGCCCTAAGGCCAAGCTGTCCCGCCGTGAAGGCACCGACCTGTTCCTGAAGAGCGCACGCCGCTCGCTCGCCGACAAGTGCAAGCTCGACAGCAAGCCGGGCCAGCACGGCCGTACCTCGGGCGCACGTACGTCCGACTACGGTACGCAGCTGCGTGAAAAGCAGAAGGTCAAGCGCATCTACGGCGTGCTGGAGCGTCAGTTCCGTCGCTACTTCGCTGAAGCCGACCGCCGCAAGGGCAACACGGGTGAAAACCTGCTGCAACTGCTCGAGTCGCGCCTCGACAACGTCGTGTATCGCATGGGCTTCGGCTCGACCCGCGCTGAAGCGCGTCAGCTGGTGAGCCACAAGTCGATCACCGTGAACGGCGTCGTCGCAAACGTCCCGTCGCAGCAAGTGAAGGCGGGTGACATCGTCGCGATCCGCGAAAAGGCGAAGAAGCAAGCGCGTATCGTCGAAGCGCTGTCGCTGGCCGAGCAAGGCGGCATGCCGAGCTGGGTTGCAGTCGATGCGAAGAAGTTCGAAGGCACGTTCAAGCAAATGCCGGAACGCGCTGAAATCGCAGGCGACATCAACGAAAGCCTGATCGTCGAATTGTATTCGCGTTAATCCGATTGACGGCCGAGGTACCCCGATTGCGTTGCGCAAGGAGGGGCCTCGGCTGTTTATTTTCTGGTTGTTACCGGTCAGCCTTATCGGTGTAACGAGCCGAGGGTATTGAAAAGGAAAGCCCATGCAAACCAGTTTGCTGAAACCCAAGATCATCGCCGTGGAATCGCTGGGCGAGAACCACGCGAGGGTGGTCATGGAACCGTTCGAACGCGGTTACGGCCATACCTTGGGCAATGCGCTTCGCCGCGTGCTGCTGTCGTCGATGGTTGGCTACGCGCCGACCGAAGTGACGATCGCGGGCGTGGTGCACGAGTACTCGACGCTGGATGGCGTGCAGGAAGACGTCGTCAACCTGCTGCTGAACCTGAAGGGCGTGGTGTTCAAGCTGCATAACCGTGACGAAGTGACGGTTACGCTGCGCAAGGAAGGTGAAGGCGTTGTCACGGCCGGCGATATCGAGCTGGCTCACGACTGCGAAGTCATCAACCCGAATCACGTGATTGCGCACCTGTCGAAGGGTGGCAAGCTCGACGTTCAGATCAAGATCGAAAAGGGTCGCGGCTATGTGCCCGGCAACGTCCGTCGCTACGGCGAAGACACGGCCAAGATCATCGGCCGCATCGTCCTCGACGCATCGTTCTCGCCGGTTCGCCGCGTGAGCTATGCGGTCGAAAGCGCACGTGTCGAGCAGCGTACCGACCTCGACAAGCTCGTGATGAACATCGAAACGAGCGGTGTGATCACGCCGGAAGAAGCGATCCGTCAATCGGCCCGCATCCTGGTCGACCAGCTGTCCGTGTTCGCGGCGCTGGAAGGCACGGAAACGGCAGCCGAAGCGCCGTCGCGTGCACCGCAGATCGATCCGATCCTGCTGCGTCCGGTGGACGATCTCGAGCTGACGGTTCGTTCGGCGAACTGCCTGAAGGCCGAGAACATCTACTACATCGGCGATCTCATCCAGCGCACGGAAAACGAGCTGCTGAAGACGCCGAACCTCGGTCGCAAGTCGCTCAACGAGATCAAGGAAGTGCTCGCTTCGCGCGGTCTCACGCTGGGCATGAAGCTCGAAAACTGGCCGCCGGCTGGTCTCGACAAGTAAGCCCGCTTGTAGCGCTGCTGTTGCTGTAGTTGGCAAAGATGCGGATTTTCCTTTAAAATCCGCATCTTGCTTTTTTCGTTACCGGCCCGTGCACCCATCGAGGTGCGATAGAAGAGCTGGATCAAAACTTTGAATCAAGGAAACTGAAATGCGCCATCGTCATGGTCTGCGGAAACTGAACCGCACGAGCAGCCACCGTCTGGCTATGCTCCGTAACATGTCCAACTCGCTGATCGAGCACGAAGTCATCAAGACGACGCTCCCGAAGGCGAAGGAACTCCGTAAAGTCGTCGAGCCGCTGATCACGCTCGGCAAGAAGCCGTCGCTGGCAAACCGTCGCCTGGCGTTCAACCGCCTGCGCGATCGTGACTCGGTGGCGAAGCTGTTCGACGTGCTCGGTCCGCGTTTCGCGAACCGTCCGGGCGGCTACCTGCGCGTGCTGAAGTTCGGCTTCCGCGTGGGCGACAACGCACCGATGGCACTGGTCGAGCTGCTCGATCGTCCGGAAGTCGACGAAACGGAAAACGTGCAAGAAGCTGAATAAGCTTCCGGTACGCAGCAGTATCTGAAAGGGGCCGAGCAATTGCTTGGCCCCTTTTTGTTTTTGAAGCGGTGGCTGCGATCGATTGTCGCAGGGTGGTGCCGGCAGTGTTGCGCGGGCTGCGCTACGATACGGGGCAGCCGGTGCGCTCCCGGGTGGGCAACGCGCGCCGGCAAGAGCCAGGAGTCGATAGACCAGCCAGGAGGGCGCGGATGATAGTGGTACTGATGCTGACGACGGTGCCCGATGCCGCGACCGCCGAGGCGCTTTCCGCCGGTGCGCTCGATGCGCGGCTTGCCGCGTGTGTGTCGGAGCTCGGTGCGATCAGGTCACGCTATCACTGGCAGGGCAAGGTCGAAACGGCCGACGAGATCCAGTTGCTGTTCAAGACGAGCCCCGTGCGGGCGCTCGAACTGGAGCGATTTATTCTCGCGCATCATCCATACGAGACACCTGAAATCGTCTCGTGGCAGGCGACGGCCTCGGCCGCTTACGGCCAGTGGGTGACCAGCGAAACTCAACGTCTATTTCATGTTTAACGGTATGGCGCTTTCCGTGCGCGTGCGCGCGCTGCGGTTCCTCGCAGTCCTGTTGTCGTTCATGCTCGTGCTGGGCGGCGGCCTGTCGGTCGCGCGTGCGGCCGACGATTTCCTCGATCCGTCGGTGGCGTTCAAGTTCAGCGCGAGCGAATCGCCGGGGCAGGTGGACGTCCGCTTCAAGGTCGCCAACGGCTATTACCTGTACCGCGAGCGGTTCGCATTCGCGGTGAAGAGCGGGCAGGCGACGCTCGGCGAGCCGCAGTTCCCCGCCGGCCATGTGAAGTTCGACCAGACGTTCCAGAAGAACGTCGAGACCTACCGTGACGAAGTCGTCGTTCACGTGCCCGTCAAGCAGGCGTCGGGGCCGTTCGAGCTCGCGGTGACGTCGCAGGGCTGCGCCGACGAAGGGATCTGCTATCCGCCCGCCGAGCACGTCGTGAAGGTCGACGGCGCCGCATTGGGTGCGGCCTCGTCTTCCGGCGATGCGGCTGTCGAGGGCAGTTGGTTCGACAAGGTCACGAGCGCCGATTTCGCGCAGTCGCTGCTCGAGGGCCATGGCTTCTTCACGATCGTCGCGCTGTATTTCGTCGCGGGCGTCGTGCTGAGCCTCCTGCCGTGTTCGTACCCGATGATCCCGATCGTGTCGGCGATCATCATCGGTCAGGGCACGCGCGCGACGCATGCGCGCGGCTTTGCGCTGTCGTTGACGTACGTGGTCGGCATGGCGCTCGTCTATACGGTGCTGGGCATCGCCGCGGCGCTGGTCGGCCAGAGCCTCGGCGCGTGGCTGCAGAACCCGTGGGTGCTCGGCGCGTTCGGCGTGCTGCTCACCGCGTTCGCGGTGTCGCTGATTTCGGGCAAGGACATCGCGCTGCCCGCGCGCTGGCAGAACGGTGCAGCCGAAGTGTCGAGTGCGCGACAGGGCGGTCACTTCGTTGCGGTTGCCGCGATGGGCGCGTTGTCGGCGCTGGTGGTCGGCGCATGCATGACGGCGCCGCTGTTCGCGGTGCTCGCTTTCATCGCACACACGGGCAATGCGCTGCTCGGCGGTGCCGCGCTGTTCGCGATGGGGCTGGGGCTCGGCGTGCCGTTGCTCGTGGTCGGCATCGGTGCGGGTACGGTGCTGCCGCGCGCAGGTGCATGGATGGACGGCGTGAAGGTGTTCTTCGGCATCGTGCTGCTCGCGGCCGCGCTGTGGATCGTGTGGCCGGTGCTTGCCGGTGGCCTGAAGATGGTGCTCGCTGCGTTGTGGCTGCTCATCGCGGCCGCGGCGCTCGGCCTGTTCACGCCGCATGCCGGCGCCGCGTCGATCTGGCGCCGCCTCGGCCGTGGCCTCGGCGCCGCGCTCGCGATCTGGGCGGCGACGCTGCTCGTCGGTCTTGCAGCGGGCTCCAACGACCCCGTGAAACCGCTGGCTGTCCTTGCTGCGCGCACGGTCGCGTCGGGTGATGTGTCGGCAGCCGGTGCGGCTGCCGGGCAGCAGGGGCCGGCGTTCGCTTCGGTGCGCTCCAGCGGCGAACTCGACGCGCTGCTGAAGACGTCGGGCCAGCCCGTGATGCTCGACTTCTACGCCGACTGGTGCGTGAGCTGCAAGGAGATGGAGCACCTGACGTTCACGGATGCACGCGTGCAGGCGCGGCTCGCGCAGCTTCACCTGGTACGTGCGGACGTCACCGCGAACAATCCGGACGATCAGGCGCTGCTCAAGCGCTTCAACCTGTTCGGGCCGCCCGGCATCATCTTCTTCGATCGCAACGGCAACGAAATCGGCCGTGTGGTCGGCTATCAGGCAGCCGAGACGTTTCTGCGCAGTCTCGATCGCGCGGCGGTACCAACGGTGTAGCGCACGCTTGTCGGTGGCTTGTACACCGATTGCAAATGAAAACGGCGGGACACCGAAGTGTCCCGCCGTTTTTCGTGGCGCTGCCGGCGCGTGGCTCAGCGCTGCGCTTTCAGGAGGCGCGCGGCGTCGAGTGCGAAGTACGTGAGCACGCCGTCGGCGCCCGCACGCTTGAACGCGAGCAGCGATTCGAGCACGACCTTGTCGTGGTCGAGCCAGCCGTTCATTGCGGCGGCCTTCAGCATCGCGTATTCGCCGCTCACCTGGTACACGTAGGTCGGGAAGCGGAACTCGTCCTTCACCCGGCGCACGATGTCGAGGTACGGCATGCCGGGCTTGACCATCACCATGTCGGCGCCTTCGTCGATGTCGAGGCGCACTTCGCGCAACGCTTCGTCGCTGTTCGCCGGGTCCATCTGGTAGGTCATCTTGTTGCCCTTGCCCAGGTTGGACGCCGAGCCGACCGCGTCGCGGAACGGGCCATAGAACGCCGATGCGAACTTGGCCGAATAGGCCATGATGCGCGTATGGATATGGCCGTCGCTTTCCAGCATCTCGCGGATTGCGCCGATGCGGCCGTCCATCATGTCCGACGGCGCGACGATGTCGACACCGGCTTCGGCCTGTGCGCGCGCCTGATCGATCAGGATCTCGATCGTGTCGTCGTTGATCACGTAGCCGTTCTCGTCGAGCACGCCGTCCTGGCCGTGGCTCGTGTACGGATCGAGTGCGACGTCGGTCAGCACGCCGAGTTCGGGAAAGCGCTTCTTCAGCTCGCGCACCGCGCGCGGGATCAGGCCTTCCGGGTTGGCTGCCTCGCGGCCGTCAGGCGTTTTCACCGACGGTTCGATGGCCGGGAACAGCGACAGCACAGGCACGCCGAGTTCGACACATTGTTCGGCGACATGCATCAGCAGATCGACGGACACGCGTTCGACGCCGGGCATCGACGGCACCGGCTGCCGCTCGTTGGTGCCTTCGACGACGAATACCGGATAGATCAGGTCGTCGGTGGTCAGGCGGTTTTCGCGCATCAGGCGCCGGGAGAAGTCGTCGCGGCGCATCCGGCGCGGACGATGAAGCGGATGAAAGCTCATGGCGATTGGGTAGAAATCAGGGCAAGAAGGACCTTACGGAACCCTTCGGTCATTTTCGGGAGCGTTGGTATATGATAGCGATCGAGCGGCACGCGTCGCGTGCAGCTCCCCGCTTCTCCTCCCTGAGCGGGTGCCTGTCGTTTTTCGATTAGGCTGTTTGACCCGCCGTTCAACGGCGGGTTTTTTTATGAGCCGGCCGAATCCGCAGGCGCCGTCAGGTGCGCGCCGCCGATCCCGGCCGCGCGTTGCCCGATCATTGTGCTACAGGCTCGCTTTTTTCGTCGGCGGCGGACGGCCGCACCCAGCTCTCGATCAGTTCGTGCGCCTCGTCGAGGCCCGTGCGCTTCATCGCGGAAAACAGCTGGACCGTCAGCTTGCCCTGGACGCCCTGGTCACGATACGCATCGAGCCCCTTTTGCGTGGTCCGCAGCGCATTGATGCTTTCTTGCCGCGTCAATTTGTCGCACTTCGTCAGCAGCGTGTGGATCGGCTTGCCGGTCGGTACGAACCACTCAATCATGCGGCGATCGAGGTCGGTCAGCGGGCGGCGCGAATCCATCATCAGAATCAGGCCGCAAAGCTGCGAGCGGGTTGCCAGGTAGGACGACAGCAGCATTTCCCAGTGGGCCTTGGCGGCGCCGGGCACTTCCGCGTAGCCGTAGCCGGGCAGGTCGACGAGATTCGCGACGGGCTCGGCGGCCGGGCCGACGGAGAAGTAGTTGATATGCTGCGTGCGGCCAGGGGTCTTCGACGCGAAGGCCAGCCGCTTCTGGTTGCACAGCACGTTGATCGCCGTCGACTTGCCGGCATTCGAGCGGCCCGCGAACGCGATTTCCGGCTGGACCGTCGGCGGCAGGTCGCGCAGATGGTTGACGGTCGTGTAGAAGCGGGCTTGATGGAGCAGAAAGGCCATGGGAACCGGAAGGACGGGCGGCGCGAGCCGCTTGGTGGAGGCGGGGTAGCCCCGATAGGCGCGGGAGCTTTCAACGCGATATTGTACAATACGGCGGTTTTACCGAAGGCCACCGGGCGCCTGCCTCGCGCTTTTATGTGGCTTCTGCGGTAGACTGAACGCCGTCGTTTTTTGCAGAACCTCAAATTCCCACAAGACGAAACAGGGTGTGCGAATGAATCGACTGTGCAAGTCTCTGATGGTGCTTCAGGTTGCAGCAGGGTTCGTAGGTTTCGTAGCAGAGGCAAACGCGGCGGAGGCGGCAAAGCCGGATCTCGACCGCGGCAAGGCGATTGCCGGGCAGGTGTGCGCATCGTGTCACGGTGCCGATGGCAATAGCGCGTCGGGCAGTTTCCCGAAGCTTGCCGGCCAGCATCCCGAATATCTGGTCAAGCAGTTGAACGACTTCAAGACGCAGCCGGGCGCGAAGGGGCCGGTGCGGACCAACGCAGTGATGGTCGGATTCGCGAGCGCGCTGAGCGCGGACGACATGCGCAACGTCGCCGCGTACTACGGGTCGCAGACGACGAAGCTCGGCACCGCACGCGATGCGGCGACCGTGCCGATCGGCCAGAAGATCTATCGCGGCGGCATCGCGGAGAAGGGCGTACCCGCCTGCGCGAGCTGCCACGGGCCGACAGGGCAGGGTCTCCCGGTCCAGTACCCGCGTCTGTCTGGACAGTGGGCCGATTACACGGTCGCGCAGTTGACCGCGTTCCAGCAGGGTACCGGCGCGCGCAACAACAACGAGGCGATGCATCAGATCGCGACGCGGCTGTCGGACAACGAGATCAAGGCCGTCGCGGATTACATCGCGGGCCTGCGTTGAGCGGTCAGCCGCGAATGAAATGACCGGACGCCCGAAGGGCGGCCGGAGTCAGAACAAGAAAAGGGTGGGGCGCCGCGCAGTCGCGGCCGCCTTGCCCTTTTTTGTTGTCAGTCGGAGTTTGAATGAGCGTTACCACGTCGGGGTTGCAGTCGAAGTCGAGTCAGGGTGCGTCGAAGCGCGCGGTCGAGCTGCTGAGCTCGATGCGCTTCGCGATTGCGTTGCTGGTGGTGCTGTCGATCGCGAGCATCATCGGCACGGTCCTGACCCAGGACGATCCGTATCCGAATTACGTGAACCAGTTCGGGCCGTTCTGGGCGGACATCTTCCGCTCGCTCGGCCTGTACAACGTGTACAGCGCGTGGTGGTTCATGCTGATCCTGATCTTCCTCGTCGTGTCGATCTCGCTGTGCGTGATCCGCAACGCGCCGAAGATGCTCGCCGATGCAAAGAGCTGGAAGGACAAGGTTCGCGAAGGCAGCCTGCGGGCTTTCCACCACAAGGCCGAGTACACGGCTTCCGGCACGCGCGCGACCGTCACGGCAACGCTCGCCACCTTCGTCACCAAGGCCGGCTACAAGCACGTCGTGCGTGAAAACGACGGCGCGACGCTGATCTCCGCGAAGCGCGGCGCGATGACCAAGTGGGGCTATATCTCCGCGCACCTCGCGATCGTCGTGATCTGTATCGGCGGCCTGCTCGACAGCAACCTGCCGATCAAATTCCAGATGTGGATGTTCGGCAAGAGCCCGGTCAACACGAGCGCGACGATCAGCGAGATCTCGCCCGACCATCGCCTGTCCGCGTCGAACCCGACGTTCCGCGGCTACGCGTGGGTGCCCGAGGGCCAGTTCGTGTCGACCGCGATCCTGAACCAGCCGAGCGGCTCGCTGATCCAGGACCTGCCGTTCTCGATCCAGCTCAACAAGTTCATCGTCGACTACTACACGACGGGCATGCCGAAACTGTTCGCGAGCGATATCGTCGTGATCGATCGCGAGACCGGCCGGAAAATCCCGGCGCGCGTCGAGGTCAACAAACCGTTCACGTACAAGGGTGTGTCGATCTACCAGTCGAGCTTCCAGGACGGCGGCTCGCAGATGCAGATGACGGCCTATCCGATGACGGGCGGCAACGCGAAGACCTTCCCCGTGCAGGGCACGATCGGCAGTTCGGCGCCGCTGCAGATGCCGGGCGCCGACGGCGACACGATCGAGTTCGCCGATTTCCGCGCGATCAACGTCGAGAACATGGCCGACGCGAACGGCAAGCCGGACGTGCGTGGTGTGGCGACGACGAGCTCGCTGAAGGAAGTGTTCGACGAACGGCTCGGCTCCGGCGCGAAGACGTCGAAGCCGACGCAGCTCCACAACATCGGCCCGTCCGTGCAGTACAAGATCCGCGGCAAGGACGGCCAGGCGCGCGAATTCAACAACTACATGCTGCCCGTCGACATGAACGGCGAGCGCGTGTTCCTCGCCGGCGTGCGCACGAGCCCGAACGACCCGTTCCGCTACATGCGGATTCCGGCCGACAGCCAGGATTCGATCGGCGAATGGATGCACCTGCGCGCCGCGCTCGAGGATCCTTCCGTGCGCGCCGAAGCCGCCGCGCGCTTCGCGCAGCGTTCGCTGCCGGGCACCGACGCATCGCTGCGCGGCCGCCTGCAGGACAGTGCGCTGAAGGTGCTGACCCTGTTTGCGGCGAGCGACGACAGCGTCGGCCGCGGCGCCGACGGCCAGCCGATCGGCGGCTTCCAGGCCGTGGCGACGTTCATCGACCGCTCGGTGCCCAAGGCCGAGCAGGAGAAGGCCGCGAGCCTGCTGCTGCGGATGCTCGAAGGCTCGATGTGGGAGGTCTGGCAGATCGCGCGCGAGCGTGCGGGGGAGCCGGCGGCGCAGCAGGGTACCGACACGATCCGTTTCGTACAGAACGCGATCAACGCGCTATCCGACAGCTTTTTGTATGGATCGCCGGTCTATTTGCAGCTTGACTCATTCAAGCAGGTGCAAGCTTCGGTATTTCAGTTGACGCGCGCACCCGGCAAGAATCTGGTGTATCTTGGCAGCCTGCTGCTGGTCGCCGGCATCTTCTCGATGTTCTACGTGCGCGAGCGGCGCCTCTGGTTCTGGCTGAAGGACGCCGGTTCGGGCGTCGATGTGGTGATGGCAATGTCCACGGCCCGCAAGACCTTCGATTTCGAGAAAGAATACGTGCAGACGCGCGACGCGGCCGGTGCCGCCTTGCACGCCGCACCTCGCGACGCCGCGCCGGCCGGTGCGGCATCGACTGCCCGTTCGCCTGCCGGCGGCGGTTCCGATTCCGAGAATTCCACCCGGTAACATCATGGATCTCACGCAAGTTTCCTCTTCCCATCGGGCGTCGGCCCAGGCGCCGGTCACGGCACCGTTGTTCGACGATCGTCCGTTCCTCGCGCGCCTGTCGTTGCTCGACTGGCTGTTCGCACTGGCGCTTGTGGTGGGCGCGGGCTACGCGCTCGTGCATTACAACGCGCACATGGATTACTACGACAAGGCGGTGATGATCGGCACCGTGCCGGCGCTCGTCGCGCTCGGCTGGCGCTGGAAGCCCGCGCGGCTGATGATGGCGTCGATCGCCGTGCTGGCGCTGCTGTCGATCCAGATCTACCAGGGCGATCTCGCGCGCGCCGATTCGGCGTTCCTCCTCAAGTACTTCCTGTCGAGCCAGTCGGCAATCCTGTGGATGAGCGCGCTGTTCGTGCTCGCGACGATCTTCTACTGGATCGGCCTGCTCGCGCGCTCGGAATCGGGCTCCGCGATCGGCCAGAAGCTCACGTGGGTTGCCGTGCTGATGGGCTTCACCGGCCTGATGGTGCGCTGGTACGAGTCCTACCTGATCGGTGCGGATGTCGGGCACATTCCGGTGTCGAACCTCTATGAAGTGTTCGTGCTGTTCAGCCTGATCACCGCGCTGCTCTATCTCTATTACGAAGGCCACTACGGGACACGTTCGCTCGGCGCGTTCGTGCTGCTGGTGATCAGCGCGGCGGTCGGCTTCCTGATGTGGTACTCGGTCGCGCGCGATGCGCAGCAGATCCAGCCGCTCGTGCCCGCGCTGCAGAGCTGGTGGATGAAGATCCACGTGCCGGCGAACTTCATCGGCTACGGCAGCTTCGCGCTGTCGGCGATGGTGTCGGTCGCGTACCTGATGAAGGAGCGCGGCGTGCTCGCGGATCGCCTGCCGACGCTCGACGTGCTCGACGACGTGATGTACAAGTCGATCGCGGTCGGTTTCGCGTTCTTCACGATCGCGACGATCCTCGGCGCGCTGTGGGCGGCCGAGGCATGGGGCGGCTACTGGAGCTGGGACCCGAAGGAAACCTGGGCGCTGATCGTGTGGCTCAACTATGCGGCGTGGCTGCACATGCGCCTGATGAAGGGCCTGCGCGGTACGGTGGCCGCGTGGTGGGCGCTGACGGGCCTGCTCGTGACGACCTTCGCGTTCCTCGGCGTCAACATGTTCCTGTCCGGGCTGCACAGCTACGGCAAGCTGTAAGATTCCCGCTGCTCGTCCGACTATGAGACCGCCGGTGCACTGCGTGCCCGGCGGTTTTCTTTTGTAACGGACGGGCGGTCCGGCCGGCGAACGGCGCAAGATGAGTCGGGTCGAACGCCCATGAAGCTGCGCGCGGCGCAGGCAGGAGGAGCAGCACGATGTGGATCAAACGCCCTTTGCTGAACGTACTGACCGGTGGCGATATCGCGCCCGGCGAAATCACGCCGCGTGCGGTCTTCGAGAACCGGCGGCGCGTGTTGCAGGCGGCCGGCCTCGCGGCGGCGGGCGGGCTGCTCGGCGGCAGCGGCGCGGCATTTGCCGCCTATGCGTCGCCCGACGCGCGGGCCGCGAAGCTCGCGGCGAAAACGAACCCGAAGTTCGTCGCGGCCGACAAGGTGACGCCGTTCAAGGACATCACGTCCTACAACAACTTCTACGAATTCGGCACCGACAAGAGCGACCCCGCGCAGAATGCGGGCACGCTGCGGCCGCGCCCGTGGCGCGTGAGCGTCGAGGGCGAGGTGCTGCATCCGAAGGTGTTCGATCTCGACGAGCTGCTGAAGCTCGCGCCGCTCGAAGAGCGCGTGTACCGGTTGCGCTGCGTCGAGGGATGGTCGATGGTGATCCCGTGGATCGGCGTGCCGCTGTCCGAGCTGATCAAGCGGGTGCAGCCGACCGGCAATGCGAAATACGTACAGTTCATCACGCTGGCCGACCCGTCGCAGATGCCCGGCCTGTCGACACCCGTGCTCGACTGGCCGTACTCGGAAGGGCTGCGGATGGACGAGGCGATGAATCCGCTAACGCTGCTGACGATGGGCGTCTACGGGCAGGTGCTGCCGAACCAGAACGGCGCGCCGGTGCGTATCGTCGTGCCGTGGAAGTACGGCTTCAAGAGCGCGAAGTCGCTCGTGAAGATTCGCTTCGTCGACAAGCAGCCGAAGACGAGCTGGAACACGTATGCGTCGAACGAGTACGGCTTTTATTCGAACGTGAACCCGAATGTCGATCATCCGCGCTGGAGCCAGGCGACCGAGCGGCGCATCGGCGAGGACGGCTTTTTCACGCCGAAGCGCAAGACGCTGATGTTCAACGGCTACGGCGACCTGGTCGCGTCGATGTATCAGGGCATGGACCTGAAGAAGAATTTCTGAGGGCGAAGGTGAGAAACGACATGCCTCCTTCGACGCTGACGCCCGCGCGTGCAGCGGGCGCCGGCCCGGCTGCACGTGCCGTGCGGGCCGGCGCG
>NZ_QOBB01000099.1:0-25040 GCF_024704855.1 Burkholderia sp. HAN2018
CCCCGCCGCGCGCGGCCCGGCATGCTCGGCGCGCCGCGCACGTGCTGGCCGGTCTCGCCGCCGCGCAGCCGGGCAACACCGAACTGAAGTGGCTGATGGCCGCGTTCGCCGACGTCCACGTGCTGCTGCACACGTACGCCGCCTATTTCACCGCCGTTCCGGAGCGCGCCCGCGATGCTCAGTGAATTCCCGCTGGCCGGTATCTACCTGCCGCCCTTTTTCGTCTATGCGTGCGCGACCGTGCCGCTCTACCTGGCCGTGCGCGCGCTGCTCGCGCGGCTCGGCGTGCTGCGCCGCGTGTGGCATCCGGCACTGTTCGAGTTCGCGATTTCGCTCGTGCTGGTCGCCACGCTGATCCTCTATTTCTAGCCTCCCGTCGGAATGTATCGCGTCATGTCGCTCAAACCCCTCACCCGCTCCCTGCTGACGCTCGCCACCGTGGCCGTGGCGATCGTGCTGGTCGCCGCCCTCTGGCACGCATACGTCCTCGCGCCGTGGACGCGCGATGCGCGTGTCAGCGCGCACGTCGTGCGGATCGCGCCCGAAGTGTCGGGCACCGTCGTCGAAGTCGCGGTGGTCGACAACCAGCGCGTCGCGAAAGGCGACGTGCTGTACCGGATCGATCCGCAGCGCTTCGCGCTGGCGGTGGAACAGGCCGAGGCGCAGGTCGCCGCGACCGCCGAGTCGATGCGCCAGAAGCGCGACGAAGCGCAGCGGCGCACCGGCCTCGACGATCTCGTGCCGCGGGAGGACATCCAGCGCTCGAGCCGCGCGGTGGCGATCGCGCAGGCCGAGTACCGCAAGGCGCTGGCCGCGCTCGATGTCGCGAAGCTCGACCTCGAACGCACGACGCTGCGCTCGCCGGTCGACGGTTACGTGACGCAGTTGCGCCTGCGCCACGGCGACTACGCGGTCGAAGGCAAGCCCGGCATCTCGGTACTCGACGCGCACAGCTTCTGGATCACCGGCTATTTCGAGGAGACCAAGCTGCGCCGCGTCGCGACGGGCGCACCCGCGACGATCCGGCTGATGGGCTTCGATCCGCTGCTGAGCGGGCACGTGACGAGCATCGGCCGCGGCATCGCCGACGAAAACGGCACGCTCGACGAACTCGGCCTGCCGGCCGTCAACCCGACCTTCAGCTGGGTGCGGCTCGCGCAGCGCATTCCGGTGCGCATCGAGATCGACCGGGTGCCGGCCGGCGTGCTGCTGGCGGCCGGCATGACGTGCAGCGTCGAAGTCGGCGAACGCGGGCGCGAGCGCACGCCGCGCGGCCGGCTCGCGTCGTGGCTGCACGCGTGGATGTGACGGAGGCGACGATGCGATGCCTGTTCCCTCCGATGCGCGCGACGTGCCGCGTGCGCGCCTTCGTCGTAGCCTGCGCGTGCGCGCTGGCCGCATGCACGACGGTCGGCCCCGATTACGTGGCGCCGCAGCCCGCGCATCCGCCCGGCTGGATCGCGCCGCGCGACACGGTGACGGCCGACCCCGCGCAGTTGCAGGACTGGTGGCGCGCATTCGGCGATGCGCAGCTCGATGCGCTGGTCGAGCAGGCGATCGCGCACAACCAGGATCTCGCGATCGCGCGCCAGCGCTTGCTGCAGGCGCGCGCCGAACGCGACCAGATCGCGAGCCGCCTCGGCCCGACCGTCACCGCGGGCGGGAACGCCGATGCGCTGCGCTCGTCGCGGGCGCTCGAATGGCCGCCCGGGATCGGCCAGTCGCGCACCTACCGGCTCGGCTTCGATGCGTCGTGGGAACTCGACCTGTTCGGCGGCACGCGACGCGCGGTCGAATCCGCCGATGCGCAGATCGACGCGCTCGACGACGATCGCCACGCGATCCTCGTGAGCCTGCTGGCCGAGCTTGCATCCGATTACGCGGAACTGCGCGCGACCCAGGAGCGGCTGCGGATCGCAACGGACAACGTCGCGAGCCTCGACGCCACGCGGCAGCTGACCGAGCGCTCGAACCGGCGCGGCCTCGGCACGTCGTTCGCGGTCGCGCAGGCGCGTGCCGAACTGCAGCTCGCGCAGGCGGCGGTGCCGCCGCTGCAGCAGGACGTCGCGCGGCTCGCCCACGCGATCGGCGTGCTCGTCGGCGGTTTTCCGGAAACGCTGCGCGACACGCTGAGCGCGCCCGGCGCGACCCTGCCGGTCGCGCCAGCGCTGCCCGTCACGCTGCCGTCGGACGTGATCCGCGAGCGCCCCGACATTCGCGCCGCCGAACGGCGGCTCGCCGCCGCGACCGCGCAGATCGGCGTCGCGCGCGCCGAGCAGTTTCCGCATTTCGCGATTCCGCTGAGTCTGGGCACGACGGCGAGCCTCGTGCAGGACCTGTTCTCGGGCGCGAGCGTCGCATGGTCGGTCGCGCTCGACGGCACGCAGACGCTGTACGACGGCGGCCGCGCGAAAGCCGGCGTCGACGCCGCGCGCGCGGCCGCCGAGGCGGCCCGGCTCGCATACGAGCAGCGCATCCGCGGCGCGTTTCGCGATGTCGAGGACGCGCTGGTGGCGATCGGCGCCGCGCGCGACCAGCAAGCCATGCTCGCCGCGGCGGTCGACAGCAGCCAGGATGCGCAGTCGCGCGCGACGCGGCTGTATCGCAACGGCCTCGGCGAATACCTGTCGGTGCTCACGGCGCAGCGCGCCACGTACCGCGCCCGCGACGCGCTCGCGCTCAGCCGGCTCGCCCAGGTGCAGGGCGCGATCGCGCTCTACAAGTCGCTCGGCGTCGGCTGGCGCGCCGCGCCGCCGGTCGCGCAGGCCGCCGCGGCGCAAGCGAGCGCGCATTGAATGCCCACGCACGGCCACCCGACGCTTCGGCGTCGCTCATCCAACGGAGAACCCTCGATGTCCGCTCTCAATCCGAATGATTTCGCGCTACACGACATCCATCTCTTTCCGGTCTGCGTGTTTCGCCCCGAACACGCGACACCGGGCTACGCGCCGCGCTGGGAAGGCGAGATCGACACGCTGATGCGCCACGGCGAGCCGTTCGTGATCGTCTACGTCGAGCTCGATAACGACGAGAGCCACGACGACCGCAAGCACCGCGCGGTCTGGCTCAAGCAGAACAAGGTCGCACTGGGCGCCGTCTGCAAGGCGCTCGTCAGCGTCGAACCCGATCCCGACCGGCGCGCGGAAGTGGCCGCGCAGGGCGAGGTCGCCGTCAAGGCATTCGGGATTCCGCATCACGCGGTGGCGTCGTTCGGGCAGGCCGTCTCGCTCGCCGCCCGGCTCACGCGGCAGCATCCGGGCAACGACGCGCTGCAAACCGGACAACAGGCATGACAGGGCCGGCACGCCGGGCCACGTCGCATCCGCCACCGACACGGGGGCCCGCATGCGCTATCCCGCCCTGACGATCACCGGCTCGCACACGCTGGCGTCATGTCCGACGCGGCTGCCCGATCCGGGCGAAATCCTGTTGTGGCGACTGCGCGGTGAATGGCAGCTCGTCACCAGCGAACAAGGCCATCTCTGCCTGTCGAAGACGGAACTGCGGCGTGCCAGGATGCATCCGAACCGCGCGCACGGCCGCCGCTTCGCGATCGGCCGGTCGGCGCTGCGCGCGATCCTGGGGACGCTGGCTGGCCGCGCTGCCGACGAGCTCACGCTGCTCGAGCGCGAGGCCGACCATATCGCGATCGCGGGCGGCGACTCGCTGGACGGGCTCGACATCGTGGTCGGCCACGCCGGCATCTGGATCGTGATCGCGATCGCCCGTGGCCCGATCGGGCTGGGCATGGCGCAAGCCGGCACGTACGCCGGCCCGGCATCGCGCGACCAGCTTCGGCTGGACAGCCTCTCGAATGCATGCGGAAGCGGACACGGCGCGACGCTCGCGTCGCTGGCGCCGTTTGCGGGGCCCTTCCGCGAGGTCGATACGCCGCATGCGGGCCGCTGGCGCCTGCTCGACATCCCGCTCCCCGGCCTGGCCTGCGCGGCAACCGTTGCCGCGCGCCAGATGGACAAGATCCATGCGGTGGGCTGGCGCGGCGAGCGGAAAGACTGGCTGGCCGACCGCGATCGCTACCTGCGGGCGACGGCGTCGAGCGGCGCGTTGGCCTGCGTCGCGGTCGAGTAGACCGGCTTCGAGGCCCCGCCGAATTCACGCGGTGGCGATTCCCGCGTTCGGTATCGGACGTGGGAGCCGTCCATGGGAACGCGAGAAGGGAGCCGGTTATGGGAACCGGCTACCTTGACCCTTGAACCTTTGAAGCGATGCGCTACGCGCGCCGCCGGTAAGTGCCCGGCGTGCTCCCCGTCCAGTGCCGGAACGCGCGATGGAACGCGCTCGGATCGTCGAAGCCGATGTCGGCGCCGATCGCCGCGATCGTGTCGGGCGTGTCGGTCAGCCGCTGGATCGCGATGTCGCGCCGCAGTTCGTCCTTGAGCACCTGGAACGTCGTCCCTTCGGCGGCGAGGTGGCGGCTCAACGTGCGCACCGAGCAATGCAGGTGCTCGGCCGCCTGGTCGATCACCGGCAGGTCGGGCAACGCGGCCGACAGGTACTGCCGCACGCGATGGCACACGAGCTGTTCGCTGAACGATTCGAAGATCCAGTCGCCGGGTGCGCGCGCGAGGAACTTGCGCAGGTTGCGCTTGCTCTGCCGGATCGGCGCGTCGAGGTAGTCCGCGCTGAAGCGCATCAGCGTGCGCTCGCAGTCGAACGCCACGGAGCCGGTGAAGAAATACAGGTGGTCGACCGCATGGCGCGGCCGCGGGCACGCGAACTCGATCTGCAGCAGCGGGATCTTCTGCCCGATCAGCCAGGAGCACACGCCGTGCACGAGCTTGAGCATCAACTCCTGGCCGAGCGCGCCGATCGGGCCGATCGCGTCGTTCGGGCGCAGCAGCACCTGCGCGACGAGGCCGTCGCGCTTCGATTCGACGAAGAAATCGTCGAGCAGGATATGGAAGAATTGCCCGAAACGATGCTGCGCCGTTTCGAGGTTGCGCGCGTCGAGCAGGCTCAGGCACAGGTACTTCAGCGTGCCGCCGCGCAGCGGGCGCGAGAAGATGCCGGGCATCTCGTCGTCGAGGTCGATCGCGAGCGTGCGGTACAGCGTCGAGAACTGCTCCTCCGTCACGCGCGCATGCGGTTCGCCAAGCAGCTCGATCGGGATGCCGGCCCCGCGCAGGTAGCGCTCGACCACGTCGCGCTGCACGCCCGCGCTCGCGAGGAAGCCGTTGACGAGCGAGATCGGCACCGTCGCACTCGGCGAAGGCAGCGCCCGCCCGGGCCCGGGCTGGGCGGAAAGTGCATCTGAACCGGTCATCGCGTCCCCGTCGGTCGAACCGCTCGCATTGTACTTGAGCGGCCCGCACGGGGCCTTCCGGGCCCGGGGCGCGCCGGGCCTTGCGCGGCGCGCCGACGCCATCAGTCGGTGCGGCTGAGTTCCCGGCGCAGGATCTTGCCGACGGTCGACTTCGGCAGGCGGTCGACGAAGCGGATCAGCTTCGGCACCTTGTAGGCCGCGAGGCTCGCGCGGCAATGCGCGACGAGTTGTTCCTCCGAGACGTACGCATCCTGCGCCAGCACGACGAACAGCTTGACGGCCTCGCCCGTGCGCGCGTCCGGCACGCCGATGCACGCGCATTCGGCAACGCCCGGCATGGCGGTCGCGACGGCTTCCACCTCGTTCGGGTACACGTTGAAGCCCGACACGATGATCATGTCCTTCTTGCGGTCGACGATCCGCAGGAAACCGGCTTCGTCGAACACGCCGACGTCACCCGTGCGGAAATAGCCGTCGGCCGTGAACGCGGCCGCATTCGCGTCCGGTTTCTGCCAGTAGCCGCTCATCACCTGCGGCCCCTTCACGCAGATTTCGCCGGCTTCGCCGATCGCGACTTCGCGATCCTGGTCGTCGAGCAGCTTCACGTCGGTCGACGGCAGCGGCAGGCCCGTGGTGCCCGTGAACGTGTCGATCGACTGCGGGTTGAACGACACGACCGGCGACGTTTCCGACAGCCCGTAGCCCTCGCGGATGAAGTTGCCCGTCACCGCCTTCCAGCGCGACGAGATCACGTCGATCACGGCCGCGCCGCCGCCGGCCGACAGCTTCAGCCGCGACCAGTCGACTTCCGTCAGGCGCGGATGGCCGGCGAGCCCCGCATACAGCGTGTTCACGCCGACGAACACCGTCGGCCGCGCAGCCTTCAGCACGTCGATGAAACCGTCCATGTCGCGCGGGTTCGCGACCAGCCAGTTCTGCGCGCCGATCGCGAAGTAGGACAGGAAGTTCACCGTCAGCGCGAAGATGTGATACATCGGGATCGCCGTGACGACGACCTCCTCGCCCGGCTCACGCGCGGCCGGCACGATCGCGCCGAACTGCGCGATGTTCGCGACGAGGTTGCGGTGCGACAGCGCGGCCCCCTTCGACAGGCCGGTCGTGCCGCCCGTGTACTGCAGCAGCAGCAGGTCCGCGCCGCCGAGCGGCACCGGCTCGAACGCGAGCGATTCGCCGGCGGCGATGGCGTCGGCGAGCGGGATCGAACCGGGCGGCAGCGCGTCGCATGCACCGGCCGGCGCATCGACGACGCCGAGATCGCCGCGCCCGACGCTCAGCACGGTGCGCACGCGCGTGCCGCCAACCACCTCGGCGAACGTGCCCATCGACCCGCCGCACACCAGGGCGACTTCGACGCCCGCGTCGTTGAGCTGATGCTCGAGCTCGCGTGCCGTGTAGAGCGGGTTCACGTTGACCTGGATCGCGCCGATCTTCGCGACCGCGACGAACGCGACCGGAAACGCGAGCACGTTGGGCAGCATCACGGCCACGCGATCGCCCTTGCGCACGCCCACGACCTGCTGCAGATAAGCGGCCAGCGCCGTCGACAGGCGGTCGACGTCGGCATAGGTGAGCGTGCGGCCGTACGAATGGAACGCCGGACGATCGGCGAAACGGTGCATCGCGTCGTCCAGCAGCGCGCTTACGGAAGGATGGCGATCGGGATCGATCTCGGCGGGGATCGAGCCATACGACCCGGTCCAGTGTCTCTTCGTCATGTCTCACTCCACGGGGGACGGCGCGCCGGCCGCGCGCCGTTCGCGCGACGGCCTGCACGCCGGAGAAGCGCGGGCCGTCGCCTGACCGGCGACTATCGCCCGCGCGGCGCGCTTTGAAAATGATCCGGGCGGCCGAAAAGATGATCGAAACGGACACGCGGGCGTGCACGCTTGTCCAGACAACTTCGCCGGCCGGCGCAGGAAACCGCTTATTCCCCGGCACGAATTGCAAAGCAGCAAGCGGCATGGCACGGCCGGGCGCCCTTCTTCATAATCGACGCCTGTCATTCCGCTGTCGAAACCATGCAGCCGCTTTCCCTGGCCCCCGCCGACACCTTCTCGTCCGTCCGCTTCCTGCTGACCGACATGGACGAGACCCTGACCCATCGCGGCCGCCTGTCCGCCCGCACCTACACGGCGCTCGAACGCCTGCAGGCGGGCGGCATCCGCGTGATCCCGGTGACGGCCGCGCCGGCGGGCTGGTGCGACCAGATGGCGCGCATGTGGCCGGTCGACGGCGTGATTGCCGAGAACGGCGGCCTTTTCATCCGGCGCGGCCCGGACGGGCACGGCGTCGAACGCCGTTACTGGCATGCGGACGATGCGCTCGCCGGCGCGCGCGACGCACTCCGGCGCATCGCGCGGCAGGTCGAGGCCGCCGTCCCCGCCGCCCGCCCCGCCGACGACCAGGATTTCAGGCTGACGTCGCTCGCGTACGCCCGCACCGGCGGCGACCAGGACGACCGGGTCCGCGACGCGCTGGTCGAGGCCGGCGCGGACGCGACCATCAACAACCTGTGGATCATCGGGTGGGTCGGCGGGTACGACAAGCTGTCGATGTCGCTGCGCGTGCTGTCGGACACGTTCGGTGTCGATGCGGGCGCCGGCGCGGCGCGCGATTGTGTCGCCTATTCCGGCGATTCCACCAACGATGCGCCGATGTTCGGCTATTTCACGCACACGGCCGGCATGAGCACCGTGGTCGAGTATCTGCGGCAGTTGCCCGCGTTGCCGCGCTGGATCACGCAGGGCCCGGGCGGCAGCGGGTTCGTGGAGTTCGCCGACGCGATCCTGCGCACGCGCGCGGACTAGGGCCTGTTCACGCTAATAACGGGCTTGCGAACGTGCCTTTCCGCTCGCAGTGCAAGGAGTAAGGAGCGCCGTTTGGCCGTGCCAAACAAGCGACGCACGACGCCGCAATGTGGGCGGAAAGGCACGTTCCCCTGTTTAGAAAAATTCGTTCGTGGGGCTGGCCCCCAGAAGGGCCGATCGCCGCGTCATGCTCCTCGCGAATACGTCGAGTATTCGCTTCGTCCCACGGGGACTTCCGTTGGTCGTCGCAATCCTTGCGCTCGGCCCTTCTGGGGGCCAGCGCAAGCCCGTTATTAGCGTGAACAGGCCCTAGCGGGGCTGACCGCGCTCGCGCATCGACTGTCGCGTGATCCTGTCGCGTGATCGTCAGGGTGAACCCTGTGGCGCATGGGACCGATCCCGAGCAGAATTGCGTGCCGTAAACGATATCGATTCGGACGCAGGATGTTCCCATGCCGCGCAGTGTGCCCTTGAACCCGACGACCGCCCGCGCCGCCCGCCTGCCGGACCTCGAGCCGGCCCACGCGTTGCGCCAGCAGCGCTTCACGCCGGCCAAGCTGGCCGTGCTGCTCGACGTGGCCGCGCAAGCCGGCATCGACCCGGTCGCGGTGCTCGACGGTACCGGCCTCACGCCGGCCGCCGTCGCAGACCCGTTCACGCTCACGTCGCCGCTGCAGTTCCTCACGGCCGCGCGCAATGCCATCGGCCGCTATGACAGCTCCGACCTCGGCGTGCGCGTCGGCCACCGGCTGCACGTGTCGAGCTACGGGATGTACGGCTACGCGATGCTGTGCTCGGAATCGCTCGCGCACGCGTTCGAATCGGCCGTCAAATATCACCGGCTCGCGAACGGCATGCTCGCGATCCGCTGGGTCGAACAGGGCGATACCGCGTCGTGGCTGTTTCCCGACCGGCACGAAGTCGCGCTGCCCGATCTCGACGAGCCGCTGTACCGTTTCCTGATCGACATGCAGTTCGCGCTGCACGTGACGATCATCAAGGACGTGATGGGTGCGTGGTGCGTGCCGGCGCGCGCGCAGTTCGCGCAGCCGCAGCCGGCGCACGCGGCGCTGCTGGGCGATGCGCTCGAATGCCCGATCGCGTTCGACCAGCCGCATCATGTGCTCAGCTACCCGGCCGCGTGGCTCGCGCGCGCGCCGCAGCTCGCGAATCCGATTACCGCCGCGCAGGTGTCGTCGCATTGCGCGAGCCTGCTCGACGAATTGCGCAGCCAGGCCGGCGTCACGCGGCGCGTGTACCAGGAACTCACCCGCACGCCGGGACAATTCCCCGATATCGATGCGATCGCGGCGATCCTGTGCATCACGTCGCGCACGCTGCGCCGCAAGCTCGAAGCCGAAGGCACCTCGTACAGCGAACTGCTGGCGAGCGTGCGCAAGGCGCTCGCGATCGACTATCTCAGCACGACCACGCTCAGCACCGAGGACATCGCATCGACGCTCGGCTTCAGCGATGCGGTGGGTTTCCGCCACGCGTTCAAGCGCTGGACCGGCATGACGCCGAGCGACGTGCGGCGCAACAAGCGCGGCGGCTGAGCGCGAGCAGTGACCGCGCTCAGCGCCCGTCGCCGGTCGCGGGCGCGGCCACCGCCAGCGCGAACTCGAACACCGCCCCCCGCCCGGGCCGGTCGACCAGCCGGATACTGCTGCCGTTGAGCGCCAGCATCCGGTGCACGATCAGCAGCCCGAGCCCGCCGCTCGTCACCGCGCCGCCGCTCATCGGCCGCTGCGGCCGCTGGAACAACCCTTCGCGCCGCGCCGCCGGAATCCCTTCCCCGGTATCGGCCACGGTCACGAGCACGCGGTCGCCGCGCGGCTCCAGCGCGACCTCCACCTCGCCGTGCGCAGGCGTATGCCGCAGCGCGTTGTCGAGCAGGTTGGTCAGCACGCGCTCGATCATCCCGAGATCGGCCGACACGACCGGTACCCGCGCCGGAATCCGCGCATGCAGCGCGACGCCGCGCGCCTGCGCGGTCAGCTCGAACTTCTGGAACACGTCCTGCACGAGATCGACGAGCGAGAACGGCTCGCGCTCGGCCTGCACGCCGCCCGATTCGAGGCGTGCGAGCTCGAACAGCGCCTGCGCGAGCCGCCCGACCTTCGCGCTCTGCGCGAGCGCGATCGACAGGTAGCGACGCCGTTCGGTGTCGGCGAGCGTGTCGGCCTTCAGCGACAGCGTCTCCAGGTAGCCGTGCAGCGACGTGAGCGGCGTGCGCAGGTCGTGCGAGATGTTCGTGATCAGCTCGCGCCGCTGCTGGTCCTGGCGCGTCAGCGCGCGCCACTGGTCGCCGATCCGGTCGGCCATCTGCGCGAACGCGGATTCGAGCACGACGATGTCGTCGCCGCGCCGGCCCGGCCGCGAGCGCGGCACCGGCGGCTGCGTGTCGGGCGTGCCGTTCGCGTCGAAGCGGCGCATCGCGTCCGTCAGCCGGCGCAGCGGGCGCGTGATGAAGCTGAACGCGGTAAGGCCCGCGAGCAGGCCGAGCAGCGCGACGAGCGCCATCGACCACAGCGTCGTGCGCAGCACGTTGCCGGCGTCCACGCGCGCGGCCAGCCGGTCGTGCGCTTCGCCGAGCAGCACCACGTAGATGTAGCCCGACGGCGGCTGCCCCGCACGCTGCAGCGGCGCGGCGCTGAAAACCTTGCGTGCGTCGGGGCTGCGCGGGTCGTCGCCGAGGATCGGCAGCGGCTGGCCCGCGATGAAGCGCTGCACGGGGGCGAGATCGACGCGGTCGCGCTTCACGTGGCCGGGCGGCGCATCGTCGCCCTTGATGCGCCCCGCGTTGTCGAGCAGATAGACCTCGACGCTCGGGTTCACGCCCATCAGCTGGCCGAACAGCGTGCGCACGGCGTCCGGGCGCAGCCCGTTGGCGTCCATCAGCGGCGCGCTGTGGGTCACGCTGTCGACGATATTGGCGGCGAGGTCACGCGACAGCCCCTGCACGACTTCCTGTTCGCGCATGTCGTTCGCGCGGATCTGCAGCCACGCCGATGCGCCCGAGCACGCGAGCAGCAGCACCGAGAACACGAGCGACAGCCGCTGGGTGAGGGTGAGCTTCATCATCCGTCCCGCTGGCCCGGCGCGGCGAGCTTGTAGCCGCGGCCCCACACGGTGAGGATCCGCACGGGCTCCGCCGGATCGGCCTCGATCTTCGCGCGCAGCCGGTTGATGTGGGTGTTGACCGTGTGTTCGTAGCCTTCGTGCTGGTAACCCCACACGGCATTGAGCAGGTCCATCCGCGAGAACACCTTGCCCGGGTGCCGCGCGAAGAAATACAGCAGGTCGAATTCGCGCGGCGTGAGGTCGATGCGCGCGCCGTCCACGCTCGCTTCGCGCGCGATCGGGTCGATCGCCAGCCCCGCCACGTCGAGCGTACCCGCATCGATCCGCGAATCGCGCGCGAGCGCATCGACGCGGCGCAGCAGCGCCTTCACACGCGCGACGAGTTCGAGCACCGAGAACGGCTTGGCCAGATAGTCGTCGGCGCCGAGCTCGAGGCCGAGGATCCGGTGCACCTCGCTCGAGCGCGCGCTCGTGATGATGATCGGCGTGTAGCGCGTCATCGCCCGCGCGCGCCGGCAGATTTCCAGGCCGTCGACGCCCGGCAGCATCAGGTCGAGGATCAGCGCATCCCAGCCGCCCTGCTCGAGCAGGCGCAGCCCTTCGGCGCCGTCCGCGCTGTGCACGACCTCGTAGCGCTCGTCGCGCAGGTGCAGGCTGAGCACGTCGGCGATGTCGGCGTCGTCTTCGACGATCAGGATGCGTTTCGGTTGGTCCATGGCGGCGGATGGCGGCACGTCGGTGCCGAGGTCGGGTATCGGTTCGGGCCGGCCCCGGGCCCGGGCCGGCTGGCCGGGTTCCCCGGGGAGCGAATCGCGGCAATGCGCCGCGCTGCCGCCATTGTGCAAAATTTTGCGGGAGGGAGGGATCACATTTCGTTTATCTTTGCATCGTGCCCGCCCCGTGAGCCAATGCCGGCATGGCTCTCCAATCCGGCCCCATGAAACGGAACCTGCGCCGTTCCGTCCGGACGCAAACTGGACCCTCGGGCGCGGATCTGTCGAGCGATGGCGGCGCGCCCCGGATTGCCGATCCGATTCCGCGCTGGATGCTGTGTGAGTGGCGCCTCCGACACTCAGTGCCGCCGACCGGCACGCGCGGCGCACGGAACGCGCGGCGGGGAGCCGACAGCAAATGCCTAACCCTGACGACTACGCGTTTGACGCGTACTCCCGGTTGCGACCGCTGACTCGTTCAGCAACACCTTCGCCGCCTCCCACGCCCGCGCGGCGGCACGTGGATCTCCGATCGCACGCGCATCCGCTGTCGCCCCGCTCAGCAACATCACATACACGCCGGCCAGCCGATGTGCCCGGCGACGTGGAACGATCTCGGACAGCAAGCGCTCCATGATGGCCAACAGGTCGTCCCGGTAGCGCACCGCGACGTCGGTCACCTTGGGACAGGTCGCGCCGAACTCGGCCAGCGCACGCTCGAACAGGCAGCCCGCAAACTCGGGGCTGCGAAACCAGACGCCGTACCAGTCGAAGATTCCCTTCAGGCGCGCAGTGGCATCCGCCATCGGTTCGAGCTTGGCGGCAATGCTGTCCATGATGAAGGTGTAGCGCTGCTCCAGCACCGCCTTGATCAGATCGTCCTTGCTCGCGAAGTGATGGTAAAGCGTCATGCGAGCCACGTCCGCCTCGGCGATGATCCAGTCGATACCGACCGGATGAAAGCCATGGCGGGAAAACAACTCACCGGCCTTGTCCACCACTTGCTGGCGTTTGCTCGCGCGCATGCATGCTTCTCCTGACTACGGGGCGGCATCTTAGCACCGCCGTCAGCACCGCTTCTTCAGGTTGCAGGGCAAGCGTTGCAGGCTGCGGGTACGACCACGCGTTGCGGGGCATCAAGCACGTGGCCGCCATGCCCCTGCGCGCGGCAGTCTCAGCAAGGCACCCGGCCGCCGTTCATCATGCACCATCGCTGCGTCTCCTGTTGCGGGGCCGCATACGGTAGTCCGGTTCTCGGATCGATGTGATCGTACTGGCCCATCGGGTGTCGAGCCCGCCACGCGGCCTGCTCGGCATACTGCTGTTCGATCGCGGCATGCTCTCGTGCCAGATCCGCCTTCTGCGCATCGTCCAGTTTCTTCGTCATGGCCACGAGCCGTGCGAACTTCGGATCGCGAACATCCTGCAAGGGCGGAAACGGTGGCGTAGGCGGCATGATGAGCACCGGACCGGTGTATTTCGGTATCGGGAACCGGGATGGCCGGCCGAAGTTCGCCGCCATATCCATCTCCCACATCGCAGCGCCCATTCCAAGCACATGCTCGTAGTCGCGATTGACGACCGCCAGCGTGACCGGCCCCGACGGCGCCGGCAATGGCTGCAGGACAGGCGGGAGCGTCTGTCGAGCCTCGGGATAGATGGTACGGACATACGTGATTGCAGCGACGGAGTACTGCTGGAGGACCGCCTCGTACGCTTCCAGTATCTGCGCTCGACCATAGCCGCCAGGATTCTCGAACATCGGCTTGTAGGCCAACACCTTCTGGCTATACACCGCATTCGCATTGCGCTGCTCTGCGGCAAGCTGTTGCTGGGGATCCATCGGCGCAGATGCCGACAGGGGCGCACACCCCGAAAACACGCTGGCGGCCAGCATTAGCCCGACTGTCGCGCCAAGAGCCGTCCGGCGTCGACGCGGGATGCGGGCGAGCGCCTGGTTGACCAGGGCGAACAAAACGGGGGGTTTCCTGAATGCGCTTGTCTGCATGGCACGGTGTCCGAAAGGCTTGGTCATCTTCGACCAGGTGCCGATCGCAACTGCGAACGCGATGCGTCGCAGTACAGATTGAATCGGCACGAAGCCCTCATTGGGGTTGAACATCAATCCAGCGCACATCGCACGACGATGCCCCGATCGACGAGCGACTTCAGCAACCCTGTGTATGTCGGACATGCCCGGGAAGCATTGAGTGCGAGCACGTCGTCGATTTCCGCGCTGTCATTGCGCACGCATGCGTACTGTCGCGCAATGGACGGTTGCAGCGAGGCAAACGCGCCGCACACATGCACGAATGCAACAATCTCCTCGAACATTCTCGTATTGATGTCGATGGCGACCATCATGTCGGAGCCATATCCGCATTCCGAATCCACTTTCGCCGCATAGGCCCGCATGTCGTACGCGGGCAACCAGGGCGGATGCAATCCGTCGAGGCTCCGGGCGATTTCATCGATACCGGCTTTCAGCGTCATGGTGAAATTCCTGCCTGCACCGGATTCGGCGGCGCCTCCTGCCGGGTAACAGGTGCCTGTCTTTACGGATCGGGAAGCAAGATATGACGAATGTATACTAGTCGATCTACTTTGACTAGAATCCCGAATGTCGAAGCGGAAACAGCCGATGCATGCGCAACGGCCTCCGCTTTATTGCCTTTGAATATATTTTCCGATCCTGATATTCGGGAAGCGGAAGCGCTTCATAAAAACGTTACCCGGCGACGCATTCCCTCTCGCGATGCCGGCAACAGGCAAACACAAACGCACCGTACCTCGTAGCCCGCTTCCACGACCTCTACGGATTTCTCCGCCATGCCGCGCGCCTCCTTTCCGCCTCGTTTCGCCGCATCGTTCGCATCGAGCTGCCTGTATGGCGCCGGCCTGATGCTTGGCCTCGCGCTCACCGTGCCGGCCGCCGCACAAACGACCGTATCCGCGCCACGCGTCGTGTCCGAGTTGAAGGACATCCGCATGAAGCCGCTCGCGAATCTACCCATGGCTGGTAGCGCCAACGATCGCGGAGACTGCTCGCAACTGGTCATCCAGCCGAAATCGGCAGCGGCCAGGCTGGTGGCAGCGCAAGGCTGGGCCGTCATGTCGGACATGCCGCTGGGACCCTACCGCGCGATCAGCTTCGCGGGCCAGATGGAGGCAGCGACCAGCGGCACCTGCAGCATCACGCAAGGCAACGTGGCCGTGTTCGAGAACGGCAGGCTGATCGCGCTGGCCTATGGCAAATCGGCGGAAGATACCGCCATCGGCAGACTGGCCCCGCTCGAGAGCGGCGCCGTGCGCATCTGGGATGGCGACATCGCGCCCTCGCCCGCCGGCGACCTGCACGTCGACCGCGACGGCACGCTGCGCCTGTCCAGGGTGGCCGACGAAGACGCCGTATGCCAAGGCCGCGCGAAGGTGCCCAACGTCTACAACATGCCGATCGACGAGGCCCGCAAGGCACTGATCGCCAACGGATGGAATCCGGTGCGAGGCGGCGCCAGCGGAGAGCCGCGGCAGTCCGACCTGGTCAGGCGCGGCATTGTCGAGACCGAGTCCTGCGCGGGCACCGGGTTCGCCTTTTGCGACTTCGGCTACACCGGCCCTGCCGGCAAGCTGACCTTGACCACCGTAGGCGAAGGCGCCCTCCCGTCCGTCACGGACTACGACGTCAAGTGCCGCTGATCTCCCATCGCCCGCCGCGCTGCCCGGCCGCGCCCTCCATGAATGCGGAGCGCCTCATGCAACGTCTGCACATGCGAACCTCGGCCAACGTCTTGCGTACGCTGTCCGCTTGCGCGCTGCTGGTCGGCCTGAACGCGTGCGAGCGCGCCACGCCGTCCGTTCGCCCGATGACAGCACCTGCGTCCGCCGCATCCCGGCCTGCCCCCCATGAGCCGGCAATGGCCGCGGATTTGCCGCTGCAGGCGCTGTTGGGTGTGTTCGGCGGAGTGAAGCCGGCGACCTGGCCAGCGTTCGACAGCGTCACCGGCGTGCACTGGGACGACGCCGGGCCGCTCGTCAATCCGGACGCGAACGCCCGCGAGGCCACGCGCTACCGTGGCGGCAGCCTGCTGCTTGCGGGTTTTGGCGAGGTGGACGTGCCGGACGGCAAGGTCGGCGAGAGCGCCGGCGTCAAAAAAGACAACGAAGGCCACGTCGGCGTCGTACTCAACGGCAATGCGACCGCCGTCCTGTCGATCGTGCTGCGGAAGTTCTACCCGAACGACGACACGCAGGACATTCTGCTGCGCCAGTTCGGCAGAGGTGCCGCGGTCAAGCGCATCGCCGGCAGTTGCGCGCGGGACTACGGCACCACCGCACCCAACACGCAAAAGAACGTGTTCTACCGGGTCAGTATCGCCAACGCGGCCGTACCGGTGTTTGCCGAAACCTACGTCGACGAAGATGGCGGCAATCACGGCCCCGGGGCCACCACCTTCGTGTTCTACCGCAACAGGCCGGACCAACGTATCACGAGCATGCGGTGCAAGCGCGCCGACGCCTGAGCGAGCGCGCCTCGACATCGCGCCGCTCGCACGCGCCGTGCATGACGACACCTGCCCGCGGCCGCAACGGCAGCCGAAACCGCGAGGCGTCGAGCGCTCGACCGCACACCTGAACTTCTGATCGACTGGAGGACATCGACGTGACGCCATCACTACACGGGAAACGCAGCACCATGCGTTCCGCACGCCTGCGCCTGGCCTTCGCCGGGCTGATGCTGGGTCTCGGCTGGCACCACGCCGCGGCTGCGGCCGGTTGCGAGGCCAATTTCAGGCGTGAAGCCGACACCGACACCGGCACGCGCTTCTCGACCTTCTCCACGGTGCCGGGACTGGACGCACGCAACGCCATCGCGCAACTCAAGCAGATTGCCGCGAGCGACGGCTTCGTGATCGGCGACGAAAATTACACCGGCCCGGCGGGCCAGTTGACCATCCAGCAAAAGCAAAGCGACCGCGCACGCGGCTTCGCCATTACGCTGACGGCCAATCAGGACACGAAAACCATTTCCGTGGCGACGACGTTGCCCCCGGGCATGCAGGCAGCACCCGAAGCCATCCGGGGCGGCATGTGCGGCATGCTCGGCCGCGTCGACATGAGCCGCAACGCAGTGGGCTCAGGCGTGGCCGCCACGGCGCCCGCGTCGTCCAGCGACGCGTTTCTCGGCGCGCCCGCCTTTACCACCTGCACCTATAACTTCCGCCCCGCGCTGGATGGCGTCACGGGCCGCCACTACACCACCTGGTTGCCGATCAAGGCGCTGAACCCGGCCGACGCGGCCTCGCGGCTGACACAAGCCGCCACCGCGGCAAAGCTGAGCGTGACGTCGAACGAACGATACGGCACGCTGACCGACGTCACGATCGTCCAGCCGCTCCCGGAACAGGGAGAGAAGCGCTCGTTCCCGATCCGCTTCATGCTGGAGGAGGCGCTGGGCGTGATCTCCGTGGTCGCACAACTCAACCCGAAGCAGGAGATGGACGACGAAACGCTGCGCAAGGAAATCTGCACGCTCGTCGCGGCCATGACGGCAGCACCACCGGGCGAATCGAAAGCGCCCCCGGCGCTTCCCCGCGAGCGCAAGCTGGAAAGCTGGCACACCGGCATCGACTGGCTGATCAACCGCGCCGTGGTGGCCGGCAAGTCCCTCGTGATCGTGCCCGCGATCAACCTCGACAAAAAATACACCGGCAACGAGGCGATCGACCCAAGGAAATGGGCGTTCCGTACCGACGTGACGGCCACCACCATCTGGCAAAACAAGACCGATGCCCATGACGTGATACGCGTGGGGCCGGACGAACCCTTCACCGAAGTGGGGCTGCACGGCTACGTATCGACCTTCGTGGCGGGCAACGCCCAGTACTTCGTCTACATCGTCAATCCGGGCACGTACACCGTCGCCGGCAACACCTACGAAACGACCTCCGAGGCGATGTCGCAACTCGGCACCCGGCAGAAGCCGGGCAGCTCGCCGCTGGGGCTGATCGCCTTGCTGCCCAAGAAGAACACCGACTTCATCCAGTCGCAGGAATGGTTCAACGCGCAGTATCGTGACCGTGAGGTCACGAATACGTACTGCTCGTCGGTCTTCGTCCAGAGCGGCGGCTGCGCATTCTGGGCGACGGAAAAGAGCACGGTGTCGGAGATGACCGAGCCTGCGGGATGGAAGACCGTCACCCGCGAGAAATCCGTCGACGGGCTGGCAGTCTCGACCAGGCTCAAGCGCGAATTTGCTTCGTTTAGCGTAGCGCCGGGCGAAGCCATCGTGATCGACGGCCTGTACCCTACCCCGCCCAACGCGGACTACGACAAGCAAGCCTGCGAGATCGCCGGCGGCCAGATCCAGTGCGACCTGACGCGCTACACGCTCACGCGCATCGCAGCCGACATGGCGCACGTAAGGGGGCTGGCTTCCGACCCGGGGTTCTACCCGCGCGCCACGCGCATCCTGTCCAATGCCAGGTATCGCCCGCTCAGGCTCCTGGGCAAGCCGGGAGAACTTCGCTCGGTGTACGGCCAGGACTATTCGCTTGGCGTGCGTTAGACGCATGCCCCGAACATCGCGCCGGACATTGCCATGACCGCCAAACCGCCCATTGCCCGCAGCCTGTTCCGCACGTCGGGGGTTGTCGTGGCGGCCTTGAGTTTTTGCTTGCCCTTTGACTGCGTATACGGACAGCTCGCGGACTCGGCCGCGCCGGATCGCGCAGGCGAATCGCCCGTCGAATCCCGGGCGCCGGCGAACCTGAGCACGACGCAGGCGCTACAACGCATGCTGGCGCTGCTTCAGGACAGCAGCCAGGTGACCGACATCACGCCCGAAACGGTACACCGCATCTTTGGCGTGCAGACCAAAGCGATCGACAAGGATCAGTTCGGCTATGGTCAACGCCTGCCGGGCAACTGGGCATTCAGTCTCCAACGGCTGACGATCGGTGATACCGGTACGCGTGTGGATCTGATGTTCGATCCGATTCCCGGCGCGCCGGCCTCCCCGTTGCCGGCGTGCGAGCCCGACTTCGCCCGGTTCACGGAGGCACTGGAGTCCATGGGGTTCAGTCGTCACCCTCACTATGGCGAACACGGCCGGTGGCTCTTCGATGCTTTCGAGCGTCAACGCATGCATGTCTCGGTCTACGCCATCGGCGCACACTCCGATAACGGCGAGCCACCGGGTCCGGCTTGCGTCAAGGCGGTACTGGTGCAATAGCGCAAGCCTCCTGCCTTTGCGCAGGCACTGAATTGACTCACACGGCGAGCTCGAAAAACGATCGCGCAACGACCTGACCGTTGACGATCAGCTCCACCTCGTGCCGGCCCGCATAGTGCCGGCGCGTCGTGAAATCGCGCATCGGACGACTATGCTGCAGCGTGACGCGCTGCCCGGGTTCGAGCGTCAGCCCCTTCAGCTTGAACACCTTCGGCGACGCGTCGCCATTCTGCTTCACATACGCGATACGGTAATCGACGACGAGCCGCTGCGCGGTCTCGGCCGTCGATTGCAGTTCGCACGCGAGCGTAATCGACTCGCCGAGCACCACCTGCGCGGGCGTCACGCCGAACGGGCCGATTTCCAGACGCGGCGCGCTGTCGGCACCCAGGATCGCGAGCGCTCGCGCATTGCCCTGCTTCACGAGCGTGCGGAGCGCATGACGGACGATCCATCGCGTATGCGGATGGTCGCCGCCCCATCGTTCGGCCCGATCGAGCACCCACGCCGGATGCGTCTTCGCCACGTCGTTCAGGTGATTCGCGACCGAGCGGCGCACATAGGCGCTCGGGTCGGAGCGAAGGTTGTCGAGAATCCGCGCGGCCAGCGACGGGTCGGCCTCGATCTCGCGGAGCCGGAACGACCAGGGCAGACGCGGGCGACTTCCCTCGCTCGCCAGCCGGCGCACGGCATCGTCCGCATCGTGCGACCAGGCTTCCATCGTTGCGAGCGCACGCGCCAGGTCGATGCGCAGGAATTCGCGCACCGCGAATTCCGACGTGCCGAACGGCGTGAAGTATTTCAGCGCGTCCATCGAACGGTCGAACGCGTGACGACCGTACTGCCCGACGTAATCGGGCGCGATGAGCGATACGAAACCCCGGCCCAATCGCGGCGCGGCCTCCTGCAACAACGCCAGCACGGCATCGTAGCCGCCCGGCAGCGGCCGTGCGCCCGTGTCGATCGCGAGACTGGCGCGCCTGACGCGCTCCATCAACGTCAAGCCGTCGAGGCCTTCGAGCGCCGTCGCCAGAAATGCCGACCGGTCGAAGGCAGGCTCGATCGAATGCAGCGCGTCGGACAGCGCATGGAATTGCCGCTTCCCCAGCGACTCCTTCAACGGGACGGGAACTTGAGTGGTTGTCATGACGTGGAGATCCGACGCGCGTCGCGGATCATCGGGTGCGAAAACGCACAGTATCGCCGAAGCCTCTGCCAGATTCTGTCAGCAGACTTTACCTGTCCGGCTTGCGCCGATGCGCGTACAGCCGGCACGGGCGGATCGCGAATCGCGAGCGAGAGCACGGTATTCATTCATGCGTCGGTTCTCGCCGCGGCTCAGCGGATGGATCGTCGCCGAAAAGCCGGTTTCGCAACTGACCGCTGGCCGCGCCCGCCATCTGGCAAGGCAATTCGACGCTGCAGACCGCCGCGCGCCTGCTGCAGATCGGCCGCCGCCAGCTGCTCGGCGTGATCGTCAGGATGTTCGGGCTGCTGCTGCTCGTCGGCGTCCTGTCCGCGGTCGTACTCGGGATTCTCGGCACGGGCGCCGCGATCGCCTCGTCGATCTCGGCGGCAACCGGCACCAGCCCGCTGGGCGGCCTGATGAGCACGCTCGGCGGCCTGGGCGGCTTCGGCCGTCATGCCGGCGCGTACGGCCTCGGCACGGATGCGGCGGAAGGCGGGTTCGACTACCGCAGCATGGCCTATCTGGGCGCGTACGGCTTCGGCAACGGCCTGCTGGTCGCGATCGGCCTCGTGATCCCGTTCCTGACGTTCGTCAACGGCACGTGCCTCATCTATCTGCAGACGGTCAGCGGCGTCGATTTCTCCGCGACCGAAGAGAAACTGAGCCAGCACGTCGCGGACGCGAAACGCCACGCCGAACAGGCACGCGAGCGCGCCGCCGATCACCTCGCGAAAGCACGCGCGTCACACGCCGCCGGCGCGGCCGGCACGGCTTCGCTGCCGGCGTCGGATACGGCCTCGCCCGCCACGGACGAAGCCACGGCGTGTGCGCAGTGTCACAAGCCGATGGCCGCCGACGACCTGTTCTGCGGCGAATGCGGCGCACGCCGTCACGCGTGACGGCTGCATGATCGCGCCGGCGCCTGCTGTCGATCGGCAGGCGCCGGCCGGTTCAGCCGCGCGAGTCTCCCCGGCTCGTCCACGCCGTCACCACGCGGCAAACACGTCCTGCGCGATCCCGAAGCCCGTGCTCATCCCGGCGCCGCTCGTCACGACGACGACACGCGTGCCGTCGTCCGGTGCTTCGATCACGCAATCGGCATCGGGCGCCGACGGATAGCTGCCGGTCCAGCGCTCGACCACATCCAGTTCCGGTACATCGAGCGTCTCGTGCAGCAGGCGCAGGATCTGCGCATCGATGTCCTGCGTTGCGAACGGCAGCGGTGCGGCGCCGTATTCATGCGAATCGCCCACCACGAGACTGCCGTCGGCGCTCTGCACCGCGATCAGGTGGATGCCGTACCCGACGCACACGGGCTCCTCCGCGTTCAGGCGCGCACGCAACGCGCCGGCGGCGGGCAGCGCCGCGAAACCCGCGTAACGCAGCAGGCTCAGGTCGCTCATCACCGCGGCGCGCAGCGCCGGCGGGCGGCGCGGCCGCACGCGCAGCATCTGCAACTGGCACAGGCGGACCTCGTGCCGCGCGAACCAGTCGCCGTACAGGTGACGGCTGTCCGCATTGCCGCAGACGATCACGCGCTCCGCGTGCAGCACGCCGCGCGACGTCCGGACCGTCGGCGTGCGCACCTCGTGCACCAGCTCGCCGTAGCGGAACCGCACGCCGAAGCGTTCGGCCAGCCATGACGCCAGCAACCCGATCGCGGTACGCGGCTCGATGCGCAGTTCATGCGGGCTGTGCAGGACGCCCTGCGCGCCGTCCAGCCGCAGCTCGGGCGCCACGGCCGCCGCTTCGCCGGGCGTCATGACCCGGCAGCCGTCGGCCATGCCGGTCTGCATGAACGCATCGATCAGGTGCATCGCCTCGGGGCGACGCGCAATCAGGTGCAGGCCCTGGTGAAGCACGTCGATGCCGGCTTGCGGCGCCACGTCCGCCCAGACCTCGCGGCTCGCCCGCGCCCGCCGCCAGCTGTGCCCGGCGTGCTGCCCGGTGACCGTGACGAAACCGAAATTGCGGATCGACGCGCCCACGCATGCGGCATCGCGTTCGATCACGCAGACGCGCAGCCCCTCGAGCGCCGCCGTATAGGCATGGGCGAGGCCGACGATGCCCGCGCCGACGACGATCACGTCGTAAGCATCCGCCGCTGCGATGGCGTTCACGATGGCACGCTCCTTCTGTCGAGATGTGACGCACCGCCCGTTCGGAGCGTGCGTGTCGGTTGCAGTGCGCCGCGTCCCGCGGGTAGATCCCCGTGACTGGCGCGCGATCCCGCACTATCGCGACGCGAGATGACATCCGCGTGAAAAGCCACAAAACGGCATGTTTTGGCAAATTTTGCCATTGCACGACGCCGTGGAGAATCGCATCGATCCGTTGGTGCGCGGCATTCGCACATGCCGTCGCCGGCGCGTGGCGCAACGTGACCGGCGCGACAGGACAGCGCGATGCCGAGGTCAGTACAGCAGAAATGCCGCACGTTCGCGCGCGAACGCAACGCTCCGCGTCTCGACCACCCGTTCGATATCGCCGAGCGGCCGCCCCTCATCCAGCATGTCTGCCACTTCGCGCGAGCCGATCGATGCGCGGATTGCATCGATCCGGAATTGCAGCGGATATCGCCGACGCAACGCCAGCGCGAGCGCCAGCCCGATCTCACCCGGCCGCGTCGCGCCGGGCCGCCGTTGGATGCGCACGCCTTCGCACAACCTGCCGCGGTACGGCCCCTCCGTCGGTACGAACCGGACCGGCGTGAACGTCGCAGCCAGCCCCGTCGCGCGAAGATCGCCGGCGAGCACGCGCCCGTCGATCCACGGCGCGCCGACCACGCCGAACGGCGTCGCGGTTCCGCGCCCCACGCTGAGTGCCGCCCCCTCGATGAGCCCCGTCTCCGGATAGAGCGACACGGCGGCGCCATCCCGCAAATTCGGCGACGGCGGCACCCAGCCGAGCCCGGTGTCGTCGAAACGCATCGCGCGCGCGTAGTTCGCCATCGGCACCACGGTGAGCGCCGCGCCGATATGCAGGCGCGCATTGAAGAGCCGCGCGAGCTCGCCGAGCGTCATGCCGGGCTGCAGCGGCAACGGGTAATAACCGGTGAACGTCGCCGGCTCCGCATCGGCCACGGGGCCGCCGACCACGTCGGCGCCCAGCGGGTCGGGGCGGTCGAGCACGAGCACCGGGCGGTGCGCGGCGGCCGCTGCCTCCAGCGCGTAGCCGAGCGTGGCCAGATACGTGAAGAAGCGCACGCCTGCATCCTGCAGGTCGATCACCAGCACGTCGACGTCGGCGAGCCACTCGGGCGCGATCCTGCGCCGGTCCCCGTAGAGGCTGTGAACGGTCACGCCGGTCGCGGCGTCGGTCGTGTCGCCGAACGTTTCGTCGACATCCGTGCCGAGCCCGTGCTCGGGCGCGAACAGCGCGACGAGCCGCGCGCCCGGCACCCTCGCGAGCAAGTCGGCCGAACGCCGGCCGAACCGGTCGAATCCGCTCCTGTTGGTCAGGAATGCGATTCGCTTGCCGGCCACGGCGGCGAAGCCGCTTGCCGCGAGCACGTCGATGCCGGCCAGCACCGGCCCGCGCGAAACCGGCAACCGGCCGGCCTGCGCGACGGCCGCAGCCATCGTCGGCACGCGTGTCGCGATCTGCAATGACGTCACCGGCGCGGCCGCGCTCGATACGAGGCCGACCACGAGCGCGCGCAGCGGCATCGCGGTGCCGGCTTCGTCGGGATACAGCCGGCTCGTCAGCACGATCGCGAAACGGCGCGTCACGGGATCGATCCACAGCGCCGTGCCCGTATAGCCGAGATGCTCCAGCGCACCGGCCGGCGGCAGCCGGTAGCGGTTCGCCACGAGCGGCGGCCCGACCCGCCAGCCGGGCGTATGCCAGTCGCCTTCGGCGTCGAGCGTGGCCGGCGTCTCGAGCGCGGCGACACTGCCGTCGCCGAGCACGCGTGTCTCGCCGAGCGTGCCGCCGTTCAGGAGCATGCGCGCGAAGCGCGCCAGATCGCCGGCACTCGAGAACAACCCCGCATTGCCCGCGACACCGCCCATCGCCGCCGCGACGGGATCGTGCACGCGCCCCCTGAGCAACCGCCCGTCGCGAACGAGCGTCGGCGCGACGCGTGCCCGTATCGCCGTGCCCGGCCTGAAGGTGGTATCGGCCATGCCGAGCGGCGCGAACACGTGACCCGCACACCATGTGTCGAGCGGCTGCCCCGACACGCGCGCGACGATCTCGCCGAGCGCCACGTAGTTGACGTCGCTGTAGCGCACACGGGTGCCGGGAGGCTCCGCGGGCGTCATCGCGACGATGTCGGCCAGCACGGCCGCACGGCTGAGCAATGCGCGCGACGACGACACGCCGGCCGGCAGGCCCGACACGTGCGCGAGCAGCTGACGGATCGTGATCGTGTCCTTGCCGTGCGCCGCGAATGCGGGCCAGTAGCGCGCGGCCGGTGCGTCGAGGCCCAGCAGGCCGCGCTCCGCGAGCTGGAAGATCGCGACCGCCGTCGCCACGGGCTTGGTCAGCGACGCAAGATCGAAGACGGTATCGGCCGTCATCGCTTCCGCGTGCTCACCCGTCACCCGCAAGCCGCGCGCCACGCGCACCTGCACACCGTCCGCGTCGCCGGTCACGACGACCGCGCCGGCAAGATGGCCGTCGGCGATTTCAGCCGCGATCGCCGCATCGATCGCGGCCGCCTGGCGTTGCGCCGCCGTCGCCGGTGCCGCGTCGCGCACCGCGCGAG
>NZ_QOBB01000100.1:0-24957 GCF_024704855.1 Burkholderia sp. HAN2018
CGGCACGCAGCTCCTCGCCGATCGCCGCGGCTGGCTGCGGGCGCGTGCGTTGCCGGGCAGCGCGGGCTGGTCGGACGCCGACCTGCTGTGCCGCTCGGACGCCACGGCACGGCCGGCAGTACCGGCCGCGAACGGCGACGCACTGACCGCGCTGCTGCTGCGCGTCGACACGGAACCCGTGCGCGACGTACAGGCCGGGCTCCCGCATTGATCGAATCCCTGACTTTCTCTTCCGACCGAACTTCACGATGAATCCGACCCGACGCCACTTCCTCGCGCAAGCAAGCGCCCTCGCCACGATCGCCGCGGCCCCGGCCGCCGTGCGCGCGCAATCGGGCACGCGGCCGCTGCTGCGCGCCGGCGACCAGAAAGGCGGGCTGCGCGCGCTGCTCGAAGCAGCCGGCGAACTGAACGGCCTGCCGTACGACATCGCGTGGACCGAGTTCCCGGCCGCCGCGCCGCTCGCCGAAGCGCTGAACGCGGCCGCCGTCGACTGCGGGCCGATCGGCGATGCGCCGGTGATCTTCGCGCTCGCGTCGGGCGCACGCATCAAGGTGATCGGCGCGAACCGCTCCGACCCGTACGGCACGGCGGTGCTCGTGCGGCCCGATGCCGCGCTGAAAGGGCCGGCCGACCTCAAAGGCAAGCGCATCGGCACCACGCGCGGCTCGATCGGGCATTTCGTCACGCTGAAGGCGCTCGACGCGGCCGGCCTGCCTCCCGACGCCGTCTCGTTCCGCTTCCTGCCGCCGGCCGATACGATGCTTGCGCTCGCAACCGGTTCGATCGATGCGTGGGCGACCTGGGAGCCCTATACCGCACTCGCGGAAACGAGCGGGCGCGCGCGCGTGCTCGTCAGCGGCCGCGGGCTGTGGTCGGGCCTCAGCTACATCGCGGCGACCGACGCGGCGATCGCGTCGAAGCGCGACGTGCTGCACGATTTCCTGCGGCGCGTCGTGCGCGCGCAGGCGTGGTCGTACCGGCATGCCGACGCGTATTCGGCGGCACTCGCGCGCATCATCGGCATTCCGCCGGCAGCCGCGAAGCTGCAGTTCGAGCGCCGCAACACGCGCTGGTTGCCGATCGACGCGACGGTCATCGCCGAACAGCAGCGCACGGCCGACTTCTACCTGAAGGCGGGACTGCTGCGCCAGCCGCTCGACGTGCGTACCACGTTCGACCCCGGCTTCCCGCTCGCATGACCGGCCGCACGACGCAGCGCAGCCGTCCGAACGGCTGCGGCGCGATCTGGCACAATCGCAGTCTCGCCATCCGCCTTCAGCCAGCGTCATGCCAGCCATCGCCGAACTCTTCGTCTATCCGATCAAATCCTGCGCCGGCATCGCGCTGTCGCGCGCGCAGCTGCTCGAAACGGGCCTGGCGTACGACCGCCACTGGCTGATCACCGACCCCGCCGGACAGATGATCACGCAGCGCACGCACCCGCGCCTCGCGCTGATCCGCACCGCACTGAACAACGATGCGCTCGTGCTGAGCGCGCCGGGCATGCGCGAGATCCGCACGCCGCTCGACGGCGACGTCTCGCCCGCCACGCCGAAAATGGCCGCGACCGTGTGGCGCGACACCGTCGATGCGATCGACACGGGCGCCGAAACGGCCGCCTGGCTCACCGAATTCCTCGGCACGCCCGCGAAGCTCGCGCGCTTCGCGCCCGACGCACGCCGCGGCTGCAACCGCAAATGGACCGGCGAGATCGATACGCACACGCAGTTCGCGGACGGCTACCCGCTGCTCGTGATCGGCCAGTCGTCGCTCGACGACCTGAACGCGCGGCTCACCGCCAAGGGCGCACCGGCGATTCCGATGAACCGCTTCCGGCCGAACATCGTGGTGTCGGATCTCGACGCGTACGAAGAGGATTTCGTCGAACATCTCGACACGGAAGGTGCGTCGCCCGTGCGGCTGCGGCTCGTGAAGCCGTGCACGCGCTGCCCGATGCCGACGATCGACCAGGTCACCGGCGCGCCCGATCCCGCGTGGCCGCACGAGCCGACCGACACGATGCAGACCTATCGCGCGAATCCGAACTTCGGCGGCGAGCTGACGTTCGGCATCAACGCGATCGTCGTCGAAGGCGCGGGCGGGTGGCTCGAGGTCGGCCAGTCACTGGAAGCGGAGATCGGGTTCGGCGATTGACGCGCGTACACGGCACCGCGCATCCGATCACATCGTCTTCGTAGCCCGGAAGCGGCCCGAGCGGCTTCCTGCTTCCCACTGCCCTCATCTCGACTCACGACTCGCCATCACGCGGCATGCGCCCCCGCGTCGTTCGCCGCCGGCAACCGGATCGTCACGACCAGCCCCCCGCCGGCCGCATCGGCAAGCGTCACCGTGCCCTGATGCACGCGCGCGATCTCCCGCACAATCGACAGCCCGAGCCCCGTCCCTTCGACCGTCTGCGTCTTGCTGCCGCGATGGAAGCGCTCGAACACCGCGTCGCGCTCGTCCGCCGGCACGCCCGGCCCGTTGTCGATCACGTCGAGCCGCGCGTGCTCCCCGTCGCGCGACACGCGTACCGTAATCACCGCGCGATCGCCCGCATAACGGATCGCGTTGTCGATCAGGTTGCCGATCATCTCGCCGAGCAGGTCGGGCTGCCCGTGCACGTCGATGTCGGCCTCGTGCTCGAAGCCGAGATCGATGTCGCGCGCGCGTGCGACCGGCGACCAGTCGAGCGTCACGCTGCGCGCGAGCCGGTGCAGCGCGACCGGCTGGTGGGCAACAGCGTGGCCGCTGTCCGAATCGAGCCGCGACAGCGACAGCAGTTGCTGGACGATCTTCGCGGCCTGCCGCACCGCGCCGTTCGCGCGCCGCAGGTGCCCGTTCGCGCGCGGCTGCTCGTCGGGCCGCAGCGCGAGCTCGACGCCCGCCTGCACGGCCGCGAGCGGCGTCTTCAGCTGATGGGCCGCGTCCGCGAAGAAGCGGCGCCGCGCGACCTGCATCCGCTGAGTACGGCCGATGTACTGGTTGATCGACTCGACGAGCGGCGCAAGTTCGCTCGGCATCGCGCCGGTATCGAGCGGCGTCGTGTCGTCCTCGCTGCGCGCGGCGACCGTCGCCGACAGCCGGTTCAGCGGCCGCAGCCCGCGCCCGACGCCGAGCCACACGATGCCGAGCGCCAGCACGACCAGCAGCCCTTCCTGCAGCAGCGACCCCACCAGGATCTCGCGCGCGAGCGCCTGGCGCGCCTCGATCGTCTCGCCGACCATCACCCACACGATGCGCGACTGCGCGGTCGGCACGTCGTGCACCGGGATGCGCAGCGCGGCCATCCGCAGCTGTTCGCCGCGATAGACGACGTCGTAGTAGCGCGTGACGAACAGCGCACCGTCGCCCGCGTCGCGCCCGTGCGGCAGCGGCAGGTCCGGGTAGCCGGTGACCGTGTGGCCGTTGTCCTCGCGGATCAGGTAGTAGATCTTGCCGCCGTCGCTCGATTCGAGCATTTCGAGCGCGAGATACGGCAGGTCGACCTCGATCTCGCCGTCATTGAGCCGCACGCCTTCGCGGATCGACTTCAGCGACGACGACAGCGTGCGGTCGAACGCGACGTGCGCGGCGTTCATCGCGCGCTGGTACGTGAGCCACGAGTCGAGCGCGAGCAGGCCGAGCAGCGGCAGCAGCAGCCACAGCGCGACCTGCGTGCGCAGGTTCGGGCGGGGCATCATGCGTTCCGCCGGGCCGCCGCAACGACGCCATGTGCCGCGTCGGAGCGCAGCGCACCGCCGCGGATGGGCGGGGGGCTCATTCCGCCGCCTCCGCCCTCGCCTCCAGCAGATAACCGAGCCCGCGCAGCGTGACGATCGCGACACCCGTGTTCTCGAGCTTCTTGCGCAGCCGGTACACGTAGATCTCGATCGCGTCGGCGTTGACCGACTCGTCGAGCCCGAAAATCTTCTCCGACAGCGTTTCCTTGTTGATCGCACGGCCGTTGCGCAGGATCAGCACCTCGAGCACCGAACGCTCGCGCGGCGTGAGCGACAGCGGCTCGCCCGCGAGATGGAAGCTGCGGTCGATACTGTCGTACGAAAGCGGCCCGCATTCGACCCGCGAATGCTCGTGGCCGAGGCTGCGGCGGATCAGCGCGCGGGCGCGCGCCTCCAGTTCGGTCAGCTCGAACGGCTTCGCGAGATAGTCGTCGGCGCCGAGATCGAGCCCCTTCACGCGATCCTCGACCGACCCGTGCGCGGTCAGGATCAGCACCGGCACCGGATTGCGCCGCGCGCGCAGCCGCCGCAGCACTTCCAGCCCGTCGAGCTTCGGCAGCCCGAGATCGAGGATCACCAGCGCGTAGTCCTGCGTGCGCAGCACGTGGTCGGCCGCCTCGCCGTCCGCCATGTGATCGACAGCGAAGCGCGCCGCGCTCAGCGCGTCGTTCAGCGACTGGGCGAGGTTCGGGTTGTCTTCGACGAGCAGCACACGCATGGGGATTCCGGGAAGGTCAGCGACAGGCCGCTACATTACATGATCCTTTCCGTCGCGACGCCTCGCGGAAACACCGGTTGCGCCGCCGGCGCGCTCGCGCGTCGGCGGGAGCGCCGACCGTCGCCGACCGTCGCCGAACGCTCAGCGCTCAGCGCTCAGCGCTCAGCGCTCGGCGGCGGCGGCACGGCTGCGCGGCGCGAAGCGCGAACCTTCACCTGCGCGCCGCCGCTCGCGCAGGCCGACCACCACCGCCAGGAACGCGACGCTCGCCCCGGCCGTGACGACGATCATCGGGCGCGCGGTGCCGTCCGACAGCCACGCCAGCACGCCGCCGCACGCGGCCGTGATCGCCATCTGGATAAAGAAGAACAGCCCGGACGCCGTCCCGGCGATCGTCGTGTACGGCTGCATCACCGCGAACTGGCAGGCCGGGATCGCGATCCCGACGGCGATCATCACGACGAACATCGGGACGACGAGCGCCGCCACCGCCGTCGGCGCGACCGCTCCGCCGATCCACAACGCGGCGGTGCCGGCCAGATTGACGCCCGCCGCCGCCGCGATGACCGAATCGGCCTTCCAGCGCGTGCCGGTCCGCGCGAACACGTGCGAGCCGATCAGGTAGCCGAGCACGGTCAGGCCGAAGATCGCGGCATACACCGGGCCGGATACGCCTCGCTGCCGCTGGAACAGCGTCGACGATTCCGCGATGAACGGGTAGTACGTGCAGTACGCGAAACTGATCGCGAGCGAGTAGCGCAGGAAACGGCGCTCGCGCAGCAGGCCCGCGTAGGTCCGCACGAGCCCCGCGCCCGGCGCCGGCCGCGCGTCGCGTTCGCGGGTCTCCGGCAGGTAGCGCAGCACCATCGCCGCCGCGACCACCCCGCCCGCCGCCAGCGATCCGAACACGCCGCGCCATCCGAGCCACTCGGCCAGCGCGCTGCCGGCCAGCGGCGCAATCACGGGCGACAGCGCCATGCCGGCCGAGATCCGGCCCAGCATCGTCGCCTGCATCGCGGCCGGGAAGCGCTCGCGCACGATCACCCGCCCGACCACCGTGCCGCAGCAGCCGCCCAATGCCTGGAAGATGCGTGCGGCGACGATCGCCGCGATGCTGGTCGAGCACGCGCAGGCGACGCTCGCGACCACGTAGAGGCACAGGCCGCCGATCAGGACGGGGCGACGGCCGTAACGGTCGGACAACGGCCCCGACACCAGCATCGACAGCGCATAACCGACCATGTAGAGGGTCAGCGTGAGCTGCAACTGGGCGTCGGTGCCGTGCAGCGTGTCCGCCATCGCCGGCAGCGACGGCAGGTACGCATCGATCGTGACGCGCGGCAGGCACACGACGAGCATCAACAGGAACAGCCAGCCCCACTGGGGTAATGAACGCGTTTTCATGCGGTGAGCCCGCCTCCGGTCGGATCGATGTGGTCGGCTGAAATCTAAGGTCAAAGTGATATAAGCTGAAGGGCCATTAAATTCGACATTGACTGGACCACTATGGCGCGAGGCAAAGCCGCGATTCCGCTCGATCTGCCGTGCCCTGCGGGGCTGTCCACGGGCAATCCGCAGTCGAAGCAGGAGTGCATCGCCGACGCGCTGCGCGACGCGATCCTGAAGCGCCTGCTCCCCGGCGACAGCCCGCTGCCGTCCAGCCGCACCCTCGCGGCGCGCTGGGGCGTCGCCCGGGGGACGGTCGAAGCGGCATACGACCGGCTGTGCTCGGAGGGCTACATCGCCCGCGCGCAAGGGTCGGGGTCGCGGGTATGCGCGGTGGTACCGGACAGCTACCTGCGCGCGGCCGCGCAGTCGCGCGGCAACTGCGCGCCCCCTGCCGACGCGCGCCCCGCGCCGGCGCACACGACCGACGCCGCCGAGCCGGAACAAGGCGTGCGTCCGGGCGTCCCGTTCGTCGCGCGGCTTGCCGATCCCGGCCTGCTGCCGATGCAGCAATGGAAGAAGGCGCTCGGGGCCAGCCTGCTTGCCGCGACGGCGAACGACCTCGGGGCGACGCCGGCACAAGGCGTCGAAAGCCTGCGCGACGAAATCGCCGCCTACCTGCGCGAATATCGCGGCATCCCGTGCAGCGCCGGCGACATCTTCATCACGACCGGCATCCGGCATTCGATCGATCTCGTCGCGCGCACGCTGCTCACGCCCGGCTCGACGGTGCTGATGGAGGACCCCGGCTACGCGTCGGCCTGGCAGATCTTCACGATCGCGGGCGCGACCGTGATCGACGTGCCGGTCGATCGGAAAGGCATCGATACCGCGTCGCTGGACCGGCATCCCGATGCGCGCGCGGCCTATGTGACGCCCGCCCACCAGGCGCCGCTCGGCGTCACGATGTCGGTGTCGCGCCGGCTCGAACTGCTCGACTGGGCGCAACGCAACCGCGCGTGGATCGTCGAAGACGACTACGACGGCGAATTCAGCTACCAGACCGCCCCACTGCCCGCGCTGAAATCGCTCGACGCGTGCGATCGCGTGATCTACTGCGGCTCGTTCAACAAGACGCTGTTCTCGGGGCTGCGCATCGGCTTCATGGTCGTGCCGGCGGCACTGCGGCCGGCGCTGTCGGCCGTGTGGCACGCGACCGCGCGCTCGGTCGGCGTGGCGCCCCAGCTGGCGCTGGCCCGCTTCATCGCGCACGGCGATTTTGCGAAGCACCTGCGCGCGGCGCGTCACGCCTACCGCCAGCGGCGCGACATCGTGCTCGATCAGTTGGCGAAACACGCCGGCGGACGGTACGCGGTGTCCGGCGAACACGCGGGCTTTCATTTCGTGCTGTGGCTGCCGCCCGGGATGGACGACGCAACGTATGTCGCGCAAGCCCGGGCGGCGGGCGTCGAGTTGCAGCCGGTCCGCGGATTCTGTCGAAGCGCGCGGCGCGAAGCAGGCGTCGTCGTCGGGTATTCGGCACTGACGGCCGCGCACGCGCGGCATGGCGGCCGGCTGCTCGCGAAGCTGCTCGCGCACCCCGTCTAAGCGCCCCCGCCGTCGTTGCCCCGCCCCGCGGCAACCCGCTTCCCTCCGTTGCCGGATCGTGCCGCGCGCCGCGAAACGGTGGGCCGCCGCCGCATCGACCTCGGGAAATCCATGACACGAACGACGCGATTGTGAACTGAAATGAAAGCGGGCTGAAAGTGCGCCGCAATTAACATCCGCGTCACTCGAACAACACCTAGACGTAACTGGAGGAAGACATGCCGTTTGCACCGAAGCACCTCGCCGCCGCGCTGGCGGTCGTTCTGGGCACTGCCGCCGGCAGCGCCGCCGCGCAGGTTCCGGCCGGGTATCCGGGGAGTTACCAGGGCGTGATCGACGCCGCGAAGAAGGAAGGCAAGCTGATCGTCTACTCGACGACCGACACGGGCCTCGTGCGCCCGCTGATCAAGGACTTCGAAAGCCTGTACGGCGTGAAGGTCGAGTACAACGACATGAACAGCACCGAGCTGTACAACCGCTACATCAGCGAGAACGCTGCGAGCAGCACGAGCGCCGACGTGCTGTGGAGCTCGGCGATGGACCTGCAGGTCAAGCTCGTCAACGACGGCCTGATGGCGTCGTACGATTCGCCGGAAGGCCCGAACGTGCCGCAATGGGCGCAATACCAGAAGCAGGCGTACGGCACGACGTTCGAGCCGCTCGCGATCGTCTACAACAAGCGCCTGATCCCCGAAAACGAAGTGCCGAAAACGCGCACCGACCTGATCAAGCTGCTCGCGTCGCAACCGGACAAGTTCAAGGGCAAGCTCACAACGTACGACGTCGAGAAATCCGGCGTCGGCTTCAATGCGCTGACGCAGGACGCGCACCTGAACGAGAAGGTCACGTGGGAACTCGTGAAGGCCATCGGCAAGACCGGCCCGAAGCTGCAATCGAGCACCGGCGCGATGATGGAGCGCATCTCGTCGGGCGAGAACCTGATCGGCTACAACATCATCGGTTCGTATGCGTACGCGAAGGCGAAGAAGGACAAGTCGATCGGCTACGTATTCCCGAAGGACTACACGCAGATCGTGAGCCGCCTCGCCACCATCTCGAAGAAGGCGAAGAACCCGAACGCCGCCAGGCTGTGGGTGGACTACCTGCTGTCGAAGCGCGGCCAGACCATGATCGCGAACCAGGCGAACCTGTACGCGATCCGCACGGACGTGACCGGCGAGACGTCGGCCGCGAGCCTCACGAAGGAACTCGGCGATTCGCTGAAGCCGATCCAGATCGGCACCGGCCTGCTCGTCTACCTGGACCAGTCGAAGCGGCTCGCGTTCCTGAAGCAATGGCAGCAGGCGATCAAGAGCTGATCCGCTGATCCGCTGATCGGCTCCGGCTGACCCATGGCCGCCCGCCGCACGTCGCGCGGGCGGCCCCTTCCCCTTACCGACTTCCTTGAGGCGGCCATCCGGATGGCCGCAGGGGCGAACTCATGCTTTCAACCAGCACCCGCGGCACGGCACCGGCCGCGCCACCCGCCGCCGGCCCGCGCGACGCCATTCCCGCGCTGCCGGTCAACAGCCTGCAGCCGCTCGCCGGCATGCTGCGCTGGATCGTCGTCGCGGTACTCACCATCGCCGTCGCACTGCCGCTCGGCTTCATCCTGTTCCAGAGCCTGCTGTCCGCGCCGTTCTTCGATGCGAACAAGACGCTCGGCATCGAGGGCTTCCGCTTCGTCTTCAGCGATCCCGACTTCTGGTCGGCCGTGAAGAACTCGTTCATCATCGCCGGCGGGATGCTGTTCATCTCGATCCCGCTCGGCGGCATCCTCGCGTTCCTGATGGTGCGCACCGACCTGCCCGGCCGCCGCTGGCTCGAACCGCTGCTGCTCACGCCCGTGTTCGTGTCGCCGATGGTGCTCGCGTTCGGCTACGTGGTCGCGGCCGGCCCGGTCGGCTTCTATTCGGTGTGGTTCAAGGAGCTGTTCGGGGTGCAGCACGTGCCCTGGAACGTGTATTCGATCTTCGCGATCACGGTGATCGTCGGCCTCACGCACGTGCCGCACGTGTACCTGTATTCGTCGGCCGCGCTGCGCAACCTCGGCTCGGACGTCGAGGAAGCCGCGCGCGTCACGGGCGCCCGCCCGTTCCGCGTCGCGCTCGACGTGAGCCTGCCGATGACGATGCCCGCGCTGCTGTTCGCCGGCGTGCTCGTGTTCTTCCTCGGCTTCGAGGTGTTCGGGCTGCCGCTCGTGCTCGGCGATCCGGAAGGCCACCTCGTGCTCGCGACCTACCTGTACAAGCTCACCAACAAGCTCGGCGTGCCGTCGTATCACCTGATGGCCGCGGTCGCGGTGTGTATCGTCGCGATCACGTTCCCGCTCGTGCTGCTGCAGCGCCGGCTGCTGAAGACGGCGAACCGCTTCGTCACCGTGAAGGGCAAGGCCGGCCGTACGACGGTGCTGCCGCTCGGCGTGTGGCGCTGGGTTGCGCTCGCGATCGTCGTGCTGTGGCTGATGCTGACCGTGATCGTCCCGATCTCGGGCATCGTGCTGCGCGCGTTCGTGACCAACTGGGGCGAAGGCGTCGCGCTCGCCGAGGTACTGACGCTGTCGAACTTCATCGAGCTGTTCGAGCAGGACAACCTCGTGCGCGCGATCGTCAACACGCTCGGCATCGGCGTGATCGGCGGCGCGCTCGCGATCGGCTTCTACTCGCTCGTCGCGTTCGCCGGCCACCGCCGCCCCGACTGGGCGACCAAGCTGCTCGACTACCTCGTGCTGCTGCCGCGCGCGGTGCCCGGCCTGCTCGCCGGTCTCGCGTTCCTGTGGATCTTCCTGTTCGTGCCCGGCCTGCGCGAGCTGAAGAACTCGATGTGGAGCATCTGGATCGCGTACACGGTCGTCTGGCTCGCATACGGGATGCGGCTCATCCAGAGCGCGCTGCTGCAGGTCGGCCCGGAACTCGAGGAAGCCGGCCGCAGCGTCGGCGCGACCCGCAGCCGCGTGTCGCTCGACGTGACGCTGCCGCTCGTGCGCTTCGGCCTGCTCGCCGCGTGGCTGCTGATCTTCATGATCTTCGAGCGCGAATACTCGACGGCCGTCTACCTGCTGTCGCCCGGCACCGAAGTGATCGGCGCGCTGCTCGTGTCGCTGTGGGCGACCGGCGCCGTCGACCAGGTCGCCGCGCTTTCTGTCATCAACATCGCGATGGTCGGCGCCGGTCTCGGCGTGGCCCTGCGCTTCGGAGTGAAACTTCATGGATAAGCTCATCGTCGACGACCTGCATCTCAGCTACGGCGCCAATCCGATCCTCAAGGGCGTGTCGTTCGAACTGAAGGCCGGCGAAGTCGTGTGCCTGCTCGGCGCGTCGGGCAGCGGCAAGACCACGCTGCTGCGCGCGGTGGCCGGCCTCGAACAGCCGTCCGACGGCCGTATCCAGCTCGACGAGCGCGTGTTCTTCGACGGCGCGCAACGCGTCGACCTGCCCGTCGAACAGCGCTCGCTCGGCCTCGTGTTCCAGTCGTACGCGCTGTGGCCGCACCGCACCGTCGCCGACAACGTCGGCTACGGGCTGAAGCTGCGCCGCGTCGCGCCGGCCGAACAGAAGCGCCGCGTGCAGACCGCGCTCGACCAGCTCGGCCTCGGCCATCTCGCGGAACGCTTCCCGCATCAGCTGTCGGGCGGCCAGCAGCAGCGCGTCGCGATCGCGCGCGCGCTCGTCTACAACCCGCCGGTGATCCTGCTCGACGAGCCGCTGTCGAACCTCGACGCGAAGCTGCGCGAGGAAGCGCGCGCGTGGCTGCGCGAGCTGATCGTGTCGCTCGGGCTGTCGGCCCTGTGCGTGACGCACGACCAGACCGAGGCGATGGCGATGTCCGACCGCATCCTGCTGCTGCGCAACGGCCGCATCGAACAGGAAGGCACGCCGGCCGAGCTGTACGGCGCGCCGCGCTCGCTATACACGGCCGAGTTCATGGGAAGCAACAACCGGATCGACGCGCGCGTCGCGGCCGTCGACGGCGAACGCGTGACGCTCGCCGGCGACGGCTGGGAGCTGCAGGCCCTCGCCCGCGACACGTTCGCACCGGGCCAGGACGCGCAGGCCGTGATCCGCCTCGAACGCGTGCAGGTCGCCGACGGCCCGGGCGCGAACCGGCTGCAGGCCGACCTCGTCACGTCGATGTATCTCGGCGATCGCTGGGAATACCTGTTCCATTGCGGCGAGATGCGCCTTCGCGCATTCGGCCACGTGCCGCGCACAGCGGGCAAGCACTGGATCGAATTCCCGACCAACGACTGCTGGGCGTTCGCGAAAGCGGGCTGACCCGCGCGCGGCGGCACGCTCGCCGCCGCGCACGCACACCGCGCACATCTCGTCATGTGATGACATGCGTTCCGGCAGACGCATTCCGGCGTCTGTCGTGCGCTGCTGCGCGCCGCATCCGTTTCACCCCAACCCACAAGAACCAAGGAGACACCGTCAATGAAGTCACGCGCAGAACGTTCGATTCGCACAGTAGTCCTCACGGGATCGGCCGCCGCGGCCTGCATCGCCGCGCCCGCCGCGCACGCGCAGTCGTCGGTCACGATGTACGGGATCATGGATGCCGGCATCGAATACACGAACCACGCGGCGCCGGAGGGCGGCAGCGCGGTCAAGCTGAAGTCGGGCAACAAGAACACGTCGCGCTGGGGCCTGCGCGGCGTCGAGGATCTCGGCGGCGGGCTGAAGGCCGTGTTCCGCCTCGAAAGCGGGATCGACCTCGCGAACGGCGCGCTCGACGACGGCCCCGATTCGATCTTCGCGCGCCGCGCGACGGTCGGCCTGAAAAGCAAATGGGGCGAACTGACGCTCGGCCGCAACTACACCGTCACCTACGACTACATGCTGCCGTTCGACCCGATGGGTTACGCGCAGAACTACTCGTGGGCCTCGGCATCGACGGCGACGGGCGGCCGCAAGGACGGCATGTTCACGCGCTCGTCGAACGCGGTGCGCTACGACGGCGAATTCAGCGGGTTCAAGTTCGGCGCGCTGTACGGCTTCGGCAACGTGCCGGGCAGCGTGAAGACCAGCTCCAAATACGATTTCGCGGTCGGCTACGAGAAAGGCCCGTTCGCCGGGGTGGTCACGTTCGACCGGCAGAACGGCGCGGCCGACAGCGTCACGCCGGCCGATACCGTCAACTACATCCAGGGCATCCACGCGGGCCTGAGCTACGACTTCGGCAATCTGAAGACGATGGCCGGCTATCGCAACTACAAGCGCACGTTCCGCACCACGGCGGCGAACCAGTTGAGCGACACGTACTGGCTCGGCGGCTCGTACCAGTTCACGCCGGCGTTCTCGCTGATCGCGGCCGTCTATCACCAGAACATCAAGGGCGGCAGCGATGCCGACCCGACGCTCGTGTCGTTGCGCGCGAACTACGCGCTGTCGAAGCGCACCGTGCTGTACGCGGCCGGCGCGTTCGCGATCGCGAAGCACGACCAGAAGGTCGGCGTGTCGCGCGATTTCGTGGGCTACGGCACCACGCAGGTCGGCGTCACAGCGGGGATTCAGCAGCGGTTCTGAGCTTGACGATACGGGCGGCGAGCGGTCTTCCAATCGCGCCGCCCGTCTTGTGCGGTTCATCGCGCGCGTGCCGCCCTGCATCGCATCCGCCGCGCGCATCAGCGTGACAACGGGCGATCGGCCAGCTTCCCGCACACGACGACCGCGCCCTCATCCGTAGCCTTTGCCGGTCATTCGCCCCGCAACGTGAACACCAGGCGAACGAGGCTGCTCGTATCGCTCCAGTGCTCGCCAACCGCCGACAGCGGCACCGTGCGCGTGTCGATCGTCAGCCCCGCCGGTCCGGCCGCGTCGAACACACCGCGCACCGACGCCAGCAAGCGCGGCAGCGACACGCTGCCGATGCCGCTGCCCATCAGTTCGATCGCGGTCGCCCGCAGCACCGCCCCTGGCAGCAGCACATCCGCGCCGCCGATCGAGCCGATCTGCACGAAACGCAGCCGGCGGCCCTCGGGCGTCGCCTTCGCGGCGGCCACCAGCAGCGTCTGCGCGCTGGCGCCCCACAGATAATCGAGCACGACGTCCACGCCCGCGCGGAAATGCGGTTCGAACGCGCGCGCCAGATGCGCGTCGTCCTGCTGCAACGACACGACGGCATCCGCGCCGGCATTCAGCAAGGCCTGCAGCGCGGCCGCGTTGCGGCCCGTCGCGATCACCTTCGCGGCGCCGAGATGCTTCGCGATCCGCACTGCCAGCCGCCCCGACGTACCTGTCGCACCGTTGACGAGTACCGTCTCGCCCGCGACGAGCCGCGCGCGTTCGGTCAGCGCCGCCCACGACGACATCCCGGGAATCGCGATCGCCGCCGCCGTGACGTCGTCGAGCGTATCCGGCAGCGGCACGCACCGCGTATCGGGCGCGATCGTGCGTTCGGCCATCGCACCGAACGGCACGGGGGCCCCGAAGAAGTAGACGCGCCGACCGTCGTCGAGACGCCCCACGCCGTCGACACCGACGACGAACGGGTAGCGTCGGTCCGACGAGTAATGCGTGCCGGCCGCGCGCCCCTGGGCGAGCCGGCTCAGCGCGGACGCCGTCACGTCGATCAGGCTGTGGCCCGGCATCGCGTGCGGCGCATCGAACTCCATATGGACGGGGCGCTCGCCGACGCCCGTCACGACTGCTGCTTTCATGCTGGTTCCTTCAATTCTGGAGGGTGGGCCTTTACCGGGCATCGAGCCACGCGCGCAGCGCGGGATCGCGTACTTCCAGCACGTCGAACAGGCCGAGCGCGCGCAATGCAGGCAACGCATCGATCGCGTCGGCCTCCGCGCGCGCCCTGTCGGCCGGCGCGGCGTTCGGATCGGTCAACACACGCGCATTGACCAGAAACGCGCCGACGGTTCCCTTGCGGATCGTCGTTCCGCCGGCATCGACTTGGTTGGCATGGTCGGGAAGCATCTGTTCGGCTCGCATCGCGTCTTACTCCGGTTGTCATCGATGGACGCAGTGTAGACGTGCGAAACCGGCCGATCTCCGGTATAACGGCCATTCGATACCGATATCCGGCCATGTCCGATCCGCTCCTGCCCGCCCGCTTCGTCACGTCCGACGACGGCCCGTTCGTGGTCGCCGCCGCCCTGTCGCAACGCGACCCGCGTATCACCGCACCGCATTCGCATGCGCGCGGCCAGCTCGTCGGCGCGCTGAGCGGGCTCGTGACGATCGGCCTCGACGACCAGGAGTGGGTCGTACCCGCGATCCATGCGATCTGGATTCCGCCGCATTGCCGGCATTCGCTGCGCTCGTTCGGGCCGATTTCGGGCTGGTCGGCGTTCGTCGCCGAAGCCCGCTGCGCGGCGCTGCCGGCCACGCCGCGCGCGATCCGCACGACGCCGCTGCTGCGCGAAGCCGTGCAGCGCGCCGCAAGCTGGGGCGACTCGGAACTGGATGCCGCGCAGGCCCGGATCGCCGACGTGATCCTCGATGAAATTGCGGCATCGGAAGCCGAAGCGCTGGGACTGGTCCGGCCGCGCGACCCGCGGCTCGTGAAGATCACCGATGCGCTGGCCGCGGATCTCGCGGACAACCGTCGGCTGGAGGAATGGGCCGAATGGGCCGGCATCGGCGCGCGGACGATGAGTCGCTGCTTCCTCGCCGAGACGGGGCTGACGTTCGCGCAGTGGCGTCAGCAGGCCAGGCTGCTGCGGGCGCTGGAGCGCATCGCCGACGGCGTGCCGGTGACGGCGATCGCGCTCGATCTCGGGTACGACAACGTGAGCGCGTTCATCGACATGTTCCGGCGTGCGCTGGGGACGACGCCGGGGCGGTATCCGGCCGCTGAACGGCCCGCATCGCCGCCGGACATCTGAGCGGTGGCGCCGTTCCGCCCGATCCGACGGCCTATCGCATGGAACCCTCTTCCGTTGCACCGTCCGTTGAATCTATCCTGAGGTACCGCCCGCCACGATGCGCAGCGATGCGATGCGGATAAGCATTCGATACAACACCTTCATCACGAACAAGCAGCGACATTCCACATGCTCAAAGGCATCACCAACCCGGTTTCGGCCAGCGGCAACGGCTTCACATACGAACATCGTGTTGCGGCCGTCTATGCGTCCGCTCTGGTGTGTGAACAAAGCGCCCAAGCTCTCGAAGGCAGAATCGTCAAGCGCGTGGCGCTACAACGCAAAGCTAGCGGCGAGCCAATGGACGACGTCATCGTCGACGCCCAGGCACCGAATTCCGATGTCTATAGATTGAGCCTGCAGGTCAAGCGAACCCTGACGATCAGTAGCGCGGCGAGCAATGTAGAGTTCAGAGCAGTCATCGAGGCCGCTTTTGCAACCGTGACGTCTTCCACGTTCGACCGCCGATTGCACCGCGTCGGCGTCATCGTGGGCCAGTTCACGTCCGCCGAGGCGCTGCCTGCCTTCGTCGCACTGTGCGGCGAGGCGGCCCATCAGGACGCGTCGTCTTTCACACACACCTATGGTACGAGTGGTGGCGTTCGAATCGTTACCAACGAGGTCAAGCGCAAACAATACGACGCGATCGCGGCAATCGTGGCGCCACTGGTAGCATCTGGTCATGTCGCAGAAGAGGTCCATCGCCTGCTGTCATGCTTCGTCCCGCTCGAAATGAAGCTCGGATATCCGGGCGCGGCCGACGAATCAAAGGCCGAACAGATGATTCGAAACTATCTGCCCGACGCCGAAAAGGCACGTGCTCATTCGTTCTGGATGCACATGCTCGACATCGTCGACCTAGGCGCATCGCTTAGAGCCGAGCTGGATCGACAGAAGATCGTCGACCGTTTGAACGGCCAGTTCACGATCCCGCCGGCCGAAGGCCCGCGCCCGGCTCCTGCCGCTTCCCTGTCTTCTGATCAAAGGCGCGCGCGCAAGCTTCTGGCGGTTTGCGGTGCATTCGCACTTCTGTCGACCGCACTCGGCGTCTGGACAACTTCGCGAGATAGGGAAACTGCCACGGAAGCACAGACGTCGGTTCCCGTGCCCGGTCGCAACGTGCTCGAGCGACAAATCAACCTTGCGAAACTGATCGGCGCGACTGCTACGGACGCCAGCGACGAGTTCGTGGTTGCCATTCCGTTCAGCCGCCCAGCGTTATCGCGCGGATCGCGGTCGCTGGAAGGCATGAATGACGTGTATCTATCCAATGCATCCCTGCTTCGTCCGGCCAAGCAGGACATCGTCTTTGGCGCCGGCAGATGCCGGATGCACGGAATGGTCGATTGGCCGGATCGAGCCGTCTTGCAGGGCGAGGCGACGATCGATGGGATTGCTTGTACGCTGGAAAATGGCGATTCTTATATCCTCGAGCACGACGGTGCCGCGCCGATCGGGTTCATGACGGAAATCGGAACGCCGTCCAGCCGGACGCTGTCCCTGATCGAAGACGACAAATCTGTCACGCTTCCTGTCAACCACCGCTATATGGTCCGATTCCTCTCTCCGATTCAAGCCCTTCGGTTCACTGACAAGTCGTCCATCTCCTGGTGAGCGTCCGTCGGCCGTTTCGTCGGCTTCGTGCCGCGCCCTCGCCAGCAACGGGGAGCGCGGCAGCGCATACACGCAATGCTTGAGCCGAACTCGACCGCCGGTCCCGCTCGCTCAGTACACGCCCCCTCCGCGCTTCTCGGCCTGACCAGCCTCCCCCTTGAACCGCGCCGCCAGCCGCTCGGCGCTGCGCGCGAGCAGCGTCGCATCGACGCCGACCGCCACGAACGTCGCGCCCGCCTCCAGATAACGCTTCGCCGCTCGCTCGTCGGCGCTGAGAATGCCCGGCGCCTTGCCGGCCGCCTTGATCGCGCGAATCGCGCCGTCGATCGCGGCCTGCACATCGGGATGCCCGGGATGGCCGAGATGCCCGAGATCGGCGGCCAGATCGGCCGGGCCAATGAACACGCCATCGACGCCGTCGACCCGCGCAATCGCATCGATCGCATCGAGCCCCGCGCGCGTCTCGACCTGCACGAGCACGGCCATCTCGTCGTTCGCGCGATGCAGGTACTCGCCGACGCGATTCCACCTCGACGCGCGCGCGAGCGCACTGCCGACGCCGCGCATCCCGTGCGGCGGGTAACGCGTCGCGGCCACCGCCGCGCGCGCTTCGTCCGCACTCTGCACCATCGGCACGAGCAGCGTCTGCGCGCCGAGATCGAGCACCTGCTTGACGATCACCGGATCGTTCCACGGCACGCGCACGACCGGATGCGACGGATACGGCGCGATCGCCTGCAGTTGCGCGAGGATCGTCGGCACCGTGTTCGGCGCATGCTCGCCGTCGATCAGCAGCCAGTCGAAACCGGCGCCCGCGACCACTTCGGCGCTATACGGATTCGCGAGGCCGAGCCACAGGCCGACCTGCGCGTCGCCGCGTGCGAGCGCGGCCTTGAAGACATTCGACGGAATCTGCATCGTTCGCTCATCTCACTCGAAGTAGCACTGGATCGTCCCGAGCGGGCCGTAGTCGACGCTGAACGTATCGCCCGAACGCGCCGCGCAAGGTCGCGTAAACGACCCGCCGAGCACGATCTGCCCCGGTTCCAGCGCGACGTCGAAACGCGACAGCCGATTCGCGAGCCACGCGACGCCGTTCGCCGGATGGTTCAGCACGCCGGCGGCGACACCGGTTTCCTCGACCACGCCGTTGCGCGACATGATCGCCGCGACCCAGCGCAAATCGACGTCCTGCGGGCGCACCGGCCGGCCGCCGATCACGACGCCCGCGTTCGCCGCGTTGTCGGCGATCGTGTCGAACACCTTGCGCGGCCGTTTCGTATCGGGGTCGATCGACTGGCTGCGCGCGTCGATGATCTCGAGCGCCGGCACGACGTAATCGACCGCGTCGTACACGTCGAAGATCGTGCAGTTCGGCCCGGTGAGCCGCTTGCCGAGCACGAACGCGAGTTCGACTTCCACACGCGGCACGATGAAGCGGCCGGTCGGGATCGTGCCGCCGTCTTCGAAGAACATGTCGTCGAGGAGCGCGCCGTAGTCGGGTTCGTCGATCTGCGACGTGTTCTGCATCGCCTTCGACGTGAGGCCGATCTTGTGCCCCTTCAGCGTGCGGCCTTCCGCGAGCTTGAGGGTCACCCACGCGCGCTGGATCGCATACGCGTCGTCGATCGTGATGTCGGGATGATCGAGCGAGATCTGGCGGATCTGCGTGCGCGCGCGTTCGGCGTCGTGCAGACGGTGCGCGAGCTGGTCGATGAGGGCGGGTTCGAGCATGGTCGGATCGGGAATGGGGTTCAGCCGGCCCGCTTGTAGCGGGCGTGGATATTGTTGTGCTTGTACGAGCCGCTTTCGCTGAACTCGGTCAGCTCCATCGACAGCGCGAGGTAGCGTTTCGCGTACAGCTCGGCGAAATGCGTCTTGATCGCGTCGAATAGCGCGTCGCACGCGGCCTTCTTCGTTTCGTCGCTGCGGCCCGCGCCGATCTTCAGCGTCACATGGACGAACGCGTCGTCCTCCGTGCCGTCGGCGACGCAGTAGTCGTGCAGCTCGATCGCGCGCGAACGGATGCCGCCGGTCGGGAACACGCCGCCCTGCGCGATCAGCGTCGCGTTGATCGTGCGCAGCAGCGCGGGAATGCGGGCGTCGTCGCGGATGTTCGCGGTGTATTCGACGACGATGTGTGGCATGGCAACGCTCCGGATAGGTGAATGCAACGCTCAGGCGAGCGGGAAGATCGCGTTGATCTGCCCGGTGCCCGAGCTCGCGAAATAGTCGGTAACGATCTCGACCGGCCGGTCGTAACGATCCCAGCCGAGCAGCCCGAGCAGCATCGCCGTGTCGTGCATGCCGCCTTCGCCGTGACAATGCACGTTGTATTCGGGCAGCATCGCGCAGAAGGTCTTGAAATCGCCCTGCTTCCACAGCTCGACCACGCGCAGGTCGACCTGCCGGAAGAATTCGCGGCTGATCTGGTGGATCGATTCCTCGGGGCTGCCGTTGTCGTTGAAGCGGTGCGACAGCGAGCCGCTCGCGAGGAACGCGACGTTCGAATCGCTCTTCTCGATCGCCTCGAGCAGCGCCTCGCCGAAGCGCCGGCTTTCGTCGAGTTGATGCCACATGCACCAGCCGGCGATCGACACGACCTTGAAGTGCTGGTCGCCGTTCATGTAGCGCATCGGCACGAGCGTGCCGTATTCGAGTTCGAGGCTGTCGATCTCGTGCGCACGCGTCGCGACGCCGCGCTCGGTGGCCGTTTCCGCGATCAGCCGGCCGAGCGCCGGGTTGCCCGGATACGCGTACTGCATGTCGCGGATGAAATGCGGCAGCTCGTTGCTCGTATAGGTGCCCGCGAACCTTGCATTGCAGTTCACGTGATAGCCCGCGTTGACGAGCCAGTGCACGTCCGACACGACGATCGTGTCGACGCCGAGCGCGCGGCAGCGCTCGCCGATCAGCTGGTGGCCGCGGATCGCCGCTTCACGGCAGCCGTGGTGCTTGCCGGGCAGTTCCGACAGGTACATCGACGGCACGTGCGTGATTTTCGCGGCGAGGGACAGTTTGCCCATCGTTCAAGTCTCCTGTCGACCGGAGTTAGCGCTTTAGCGGTTACTCCGGTCCCATGCTTGGCCGGCGTGCCGGCCAAGGAATCATTCGTTCTTGCGGCGACACCACCCGCAACGGTCACACGCCCCAGCGAGGAATGTGATGCGAACCCATCGAGATGCACACGTTCTTGATCTCCGCGAACACCTCGAAACTGTACTCGCCACCCTCGCGCCCGGTGCCCGATTCCTTCACGCCGCCGAACGGCTGGCGCAGGTCGCGCACGTTCTGGCTGTTCACGAACACCATGCCGGCCTCGATGCCGCGCGCGAGCCGATGCACCTTGCCGACGTCCTGCGTCCAGATGTACGACGCGAGGCCGTACGCCGTATCGTTCGCGAGCCGCAGCCCTGCGTCTTCGTCGTCGAACGGGATGATGCACGCGACCGGCCCGAAGATCTCTTCCTGCGCGATGCGCATCCGGTTGTCGACGTCGGCGAACACGGTCGGCCGCACGAAGTTGCCGTTGCGCAGATGGTCGGGCAGCCCGGCCGGCTTGTCCGCGCCGCCCGCAACCACGCGCGCGCCTTCCTGCTCGCCGATGCGGATATAGCCCGTCACCTTTTCCCAGTGCTGGCGCGTGATCATCGCGCCGAGGTTCGTGGCCGGATCGGACGGATCGCCGACCACCAGGTTGTTCGCGCGGCGCGCGAATTCCTGCACGAAGCGGTCGTAGATCGTGCGCTGCACGAAGATCCGCGAGCCGGCCGTGCAGCGTTCGCCGTTGATCGAGAAGATCGTGAACAGCGACGCGTCAAGCGCGCGGTCGAAATCGGCGTCGTCGAAGATCAGCACCGGCGACTTGCCGCCGAGTTCCATCGAATACTTCTTCAGGCCCGCACGCTCCATGATCCGCTTGCCGGTCACCGTACCGCCGGTGAACGACACCGCACGCACGTCCGGATGGCGCACCAGCGCGTCGCCTGCTGTCGCGCCGTAACCCTGCACGACGTTGAGCACGCCCGGCGGGATGCCGGCTTCGAGCGCGAGGCGGCCGAGCTGGTCGGCCGTCAGCGGCGACAGCTCCGACATCTTCAGCACGGCCGTGTTACCGAGCGCGAGGCACGGCGCCGTCTTCCACGTCGCGGTCATGAACGGCACGTTCCACGGCGACACCAGCGCGCACACGCCGACCGGCTGGTACAGCGTGTAGTTCAGCATCTGGTCGTCGACCGGATAGGTGCGGCCGTTCATCTGCACGCACACTTCCGCGAAGAAGTTGAAATTCTCGGACGCGCGCGGAATCAGCTGCTTGCTCGTCTGTGCGATCGGCAGGCCGGTGTCCTGCGTCTCCAGCGCCGCGAGCATCGGCACGTTCTTCTCGATCAGCTCGCCGAGCTTGCGCATCAGCTTCGCGCGCTCCTTGGCGGGCGTGTTCGCCCATTTCGGGAAGGCTTCCTTCGCGGCGCGCACGGCCGCATCGACTTCGGCCTCGCCGCCCGATGCGACGTCGGTGATGACTTCCCCCGTCGCGGGATTCAGCGTCGTGAACGTCTCGCGGCTCTCGACTTCGCGGCCGTCGATCCAGTGCTTGATGGTCATGCTCTCTCCTTGGGCGACGGGCTCAGCCGGCGCGATAGTAGTCTGCTTCGCCGACGATCGTGTTCACGAGCCGGCCGATCCCTTCGATCTCGGTCACGACCTCGTCGCCCGGCTTCGTGTCCGCCAGCCCCTCGGGCGTACCGGTCAGGATCAGGTCGCCCGGCGAGAGCGTCATGAAGCCGCTGATGTGCTCGATCAACGCCGGCACGTCGAAGATCATGTCGCGCGTGCTGCCGCGCTGCGTCTCCCGGCCGTTCACCGTCGTGCGCAGCGTCAGGTCGCCCGCATCGCCGATCTCGTCGCGGCTGACGAACCACGGCCCGAGCGGCGTGCAGGTGTCGCGGTTCTTCACGCGCAGGTTCGGACGGTAGTAGTTCTCGAGATAGTCGCGGATCGCGTAGTCGTTCGCGACCGTGTAGCCGGCCACGTAGTCGAGCGCCTGCGCGCGGCTCACGTTGCGCGCGGGCCGGCCGATCACGACGGCCAGCTCGCACTCGTAATGCATGTGGGTGGCGTCCGCCGGGCGCACGGTGCGCGACCGGTGGCCGATGAACGTGTTCGGCCCCTTCAGGAAGATCAGCGGTTCGCTCGGCGCCTTGAACGCGAGCTCCTTCGCATGGTCGGCGTAGTTGAGGCCGAGCGCGAACGTGGTGCGCGGCGCGACGGGCGGCAGCCACGCAACCGCGTCCTCGGCAACGACCCGCCCCGTATCGAGACGGATCGCGCCGTCGCCGGCCGGTTCGGCCGCATGCAATGCACCGTTGTAGATCACGCGTGCCGTCTTCATCGTGTTTCCTCCGCGATCAGCGTGTGCCTCAACGTGCCGATGCCGGCGGCGGCGATCTCGATCGTGCTGCCCGCGCGGGCGCGCGGTGCGCCGCCCGCGACGCCGAGCAGCAACACATCGCCCGCGTCGAACGACATGAAGGCCGTCACGTCGGCGATCAGTTCGCGCACGGAGCGGATCAGCGTGGCCGTCGAGACGGACACGGCCACCTCGCCATCGATCCGCACGGTCAGGCCGATCGTGTCGACATTGCCAAGCGCGGCGGCCGGCACGATGGCCGGGCCCATCGGGCAGAACCCGTCGCGGCACTTGAAGCGCACGGCCGGACGGTAGTAGTCGGGATGGGGTACCGACACGTCGCTGGCGAGCGTGAAGCCGTGAAGGTAGTCGAGCGCCCGCGCGGCCGGCACGCGCGTCGCGCGCCGGGCGAACACGACGGCCACCGACGCGCCGATCTCCAGGGAGTCGACGCCGGCCGGCACGACGACGGTCGCGCCGTCGGCCGCAAGCGTGTTGGCGGGCTTGATGTACAGGATCGGCGCCTGCGGCGGGCGGCCATAAGGCGGTGCGTTCACGGCGTCGCCGAGCGCGTCGAGCGCCGCACGCTCGTTGAGCAGCGCACCGTAGACGGTACCGATGGCGACCGGCAACGGCGGCGCCGCGGCGGTCATGCAAGACAGCTCCATGCGTCATTCCCCTGCCGCGCGTCGCGGCGCATCGTTAATACTTAACATCTTAAGTAAACAATCGAACGCTGGCAACCTCGATTACCCTGATACGCGAAATTCACCCCTTTCGGCTGTTAAGATTGATGCGTCCCCGTCCACTGCTCACCCCGATGAACCGTACGCTCGACCATCGCAACCTGGCCATGCTGCTGCTCGAGGCCCGCGAAACGCTGATGGGTCTGTTCCGCCCCATTCTCAAGGAATTCGCGCTGACCGAACAGCAATGGCGGATCATCCGCGTGCTCGACGGCGAACCGGCGCAAGCGCTCGAAGCGGGACAGATCGCGCGGCGCTGCTGCATCCTGAGCCCGAGCCTCACGGGCGTGCTGGAACGGATGGAGCGCGACGGCCTGATCACGCGCACGCGCGCGCAGGAAGATCAGCGCCGGCTGCTGGTGAGCCTGACGCCGCAAAGCAGGAAACTGGTCACGGAAATCGGCCCGCGGATCGACGAGCAGTACCGGCAGCTCGAATCGCGGTTCGGCGAGGACGGCCTCGAAGACATCTATCGCGCGCTCGACCGGCTCATCGAGCTCGGCGGCAACACGTGATGACGGCCCCCGTTCCCGCCAGCCGCGGGAACGGGGGCTGGTGCGGCGCGGGCGGTCAGTGCACCGCGCCGCGCATCAGCTCGGTCACGGCCACGCCGCGCGACGTGCGCATGCATTCCTCGACGTAATCGATGAACGGCAGCGGCTCGAAATCGATTTCGTCGCGCACGCGACGGTTGTCGAACACGCGATCGACCGTCGCGAATTCCCCGCAGCGCTGCAACGCCCGGCCGATCACGCGCTCGAGTGCCGGATCGGTTCGTCCGAGCACGTCGCGCACCACGAGCGGCAATTCGGCCGGCGCACACGCCGCGTAGCGCGGTGCGCCGGTCATCCCCGCCGCCTCGTCCATCGCGCGCACGATCTGCGCGACCTGCGGCGCCTCGTCGCCGGCCGACACGTGATACAGGTCGTGTGCGAGTGTCGGCTTGACGGCCAGCAGCATCGTCGCGCGCGCCACGTCGTCGACCGACACGATATCGATGCGCGTCATCGGTCGCGCGGTGAAGCGGCGTGCGGCATGCGCCAGCCGGAACATCCAGAACGAATTCGGCGCGGGCCGCGTACCGAGTACCGTGTGGCCGACCACATGCGACGGCCGCACCACGACGAGCGGCAGCCCCAGCGCTCGCAGGCGCTGCTCGGTCTCCGCCTTCGCATGCAGGTAGTCCGCGGCGAGCACCGCGCCCGGCAGGCCTTCTTCGTCGCGCGCGACGTCGTTCGCCGCGTCGCCCGCCGCCTCCTCCTGCACGATCCCGCCACGGCCCGCATGCGCGTAGGCCGTGCCGACGTAGACGAAGCGCAGCAGGCGCGGCGCCCGTGCAAAACGCTCGGCGAAGCGCACCGCATCGGCGATGTCGGCCCGCAGGTGCGCGCCGTCGGCCGGCGACGCATGGCCGGCGCAGTGAATCACGTGCGTCGCGGCGGCGAGGCGCGGTGCGTCGGCGCCCTGCCACACGTCGCCGAGCGCACCGACGATCACGTTCGCGTCGGTCAGGCGCGACGCCCAGTACGGCGCCAGCCCCGCGCGCAGCGCCGCTTCGCGCAGTCGCGCGACGGCATGGCCGCGATCCTGCGCGCGCACGACGCAGACGATGCGGTCGAGCAGCCCCGCATTGACGAGCGCCGTCAGGACGGTACTGCCGATGAAGCCGGTTGCGCCGGTCAGCACCAGCCGCCCGACGTTCGCCGCCGCGACCGGTGCGCTGGCCGGCGACACGAGGCTCGTCCGCCAGTTGAGCGACAACGCGGTTTTCCAGATCAGCACGATAGTCTCCTTCGAAGAATCGGCCGGGCGGCGCGGCGCCCGCGGTTGCGGGCTGCGCACGGCTCACCGGCCGGGCCGGGGCCTGACGCGCG
>NZ_QOBB01000101.1:0-24761 GCF_024704855.1 Burkholderia sp. HAN2018
GGCTGCCGCGCACGCCTCGGCGGGCGGCCGTGCCGCGGGCGAGGCGCTGCCGCTCGTCGTGTTCGACCGGCCGTGCCGGTTCTTCGGCGCCGCGACCGATGCGCTCGACCGCGCGGGCGTGCCGTGGCGCGTTGCATTCACCACGCCGAGTCTCGCCGGGTTATGGGCCGCGGCGGCGGCCGGCCTCGGGCTGACGGTGCGTTCGCATTACGGACTGCCCGCGTCGGTGCGCGTGCTCGATGCGGCTTCGCTCGGATTGCCTGCGTTGCCGAGCCTGCCGCTGATCCTGCTGCGGCGCACGTCGTCGGCGACGCCGACCGTCGACCGGCTCGCGTGGATCGTGACGCAAGCGGTGCGGGATGCGACGGAGGGGGCGGTGGCGGCGCTGGCGGCGTGACGAAACGTTCGATTGCCGCCGCGGGTTGCGGTTCGGCAATCCCTCTGCCGATTGGCCGAATGGATCGATCGGGTGAACCTGACTACAGTGATGATCACTTGAAACGGAGGTCGTCATGCAAAACGCGAATACGCCCGGCGCCGGTGCGGTCGATCCGGCCCAACGGGCAGATACCACGATCCGCGGCGACGGGGCGTCAGCCGGTCGACTCGTGTCTGCCAATCCGCCCGTTCGGTTCGGTGTCCTGCAAGGGCAGGCCCGGATCGCGGACGATTTCGATGCGCCGCTGCCCGATTACCTGCTGGATGCGTTCGAAGGGCGCTGATGCGGTTGTTGCTCGACACGCACGTCTTGTTGTGGATCGTGACCGATGACCCCAAGCTCAGCGCACGGGCGCGCCGACTGATTTCGGCCGCCGACGAGCGTTTCGTCAGCAGCGCGAGTATCTGGGAGGCCGCCATCAAGGCCGGCTTGGGGAAGCTCGATACCGACGTCGGCAAGCTGATCCGCGCGATCGGCTCGAGCGGGATTCACGAGCTACCGGTTCGGGCCGTGCATGGCGCGGCAGTGCGCGATTTGCCGCACCACCATCGCGGTCCGTTCGATCGCTTGCTGGCCGCGCAGGCACGGCTCGAGCCGCTTCAGCTCGTGACGGCCGATACCCGTCTTGCACGGTACGGCCTGTCTCTCGTTCTGACAGTTTGAAGCGATTTGTCGGCACGAAAGCCGTCGGTCGCCGGCGCCTCACGGGGCGTCGCGGGTCATGCCGCTGCGGCGTCCGGTGCGGTTTCGTCCAGTTCCGCGCAGAGCGCGGCCAGCCGCTCCCGCAACCCTTCGCTCGCCGGCACGAACGGCAGCCGCAACCCGTCCTCGCACCACCCTTGCGCGGCCAGCACGGCCTTCACCGGTGCCGGATTCGGCTCCGCGAACAGCGCCGCGACGAGCGGCTGCAACGCGACCGACAGGCGCCGCGCATCGGCGAGCCGGCCGTCGCGCAGCAGCGCATGGATGCGCACATGCCATTCGGGCAGCACGTGCGCGCTGCTCGCGATCGCGCCGTGCGCACCGGCGCACATCGCCGCGAAGTTCTGGTTGTCGTCGCCGGACAGGATCGCGAGCGGCGTGTCGTGCACGAGCCGGCTCATCCGGTCGAGCGTGCCGCCGCATTCCTTGATGCCCGCGACGCGCGGGTCGCGCGCAAGCGCCTGCAGCGTGTCCAGTTCGACGTTCACGCCGGTGCGGTACGGGATGTTGTAGACGAGCACCGGCAGGTCGGCCGCGTCGACGATCGCCTCGACGTGGCGGCGGATGCCGTCCTGCGTCGGCCGCACGTACACGGGCGGCGTGACGAGCAGCCCGTCCGGCCGCAACTCTGCGAGTTCGCGCGCACGCGCGGCCGCGAAATGCGTCGCGCTCGCGGTCAGCCCGACGACGATCGGCAGTCCGGGCGCCGCGTCGCGCAGCGTCGCGAACACGGCGTCCTGTTCGCGTGCGTCGAGCAGCACGCCTTCACCCGTCGTCGCGCCCGCGACGAAGCCCGCGATGCCCGCGCCCGCATAGTGGCGCGCGAGTCGCGCGAGCGCGGCATGGTCGACTGCGCCGTGGTGGAACGGCGTGATGATCGGCAGCCAGATACCTTCGAAACGTGTGTTCATGCAAAGCCTCATGGTGGAAACGGAGTGGGAAGGAACCGTTCCGCCGGCGGTGGGCCGGAGCGAGGCATGCGTGCAAGGAGAATGAAACGACCTGCGGGCATCCCGTCCGGCATTCGCCTGACGGGACGCGACGTCCCCGTCAGTCGAGGAGTCGTTTTTTCAGTTTCAGCCCGGCCGCGCGCGCACCTGCCGCGACGGCGGCGAGGATCGGAAGCGAGCGCAGGGCAGCGGACATGGAGGAACCGTGAATGGGCTGAGCGGCGATCTTAACACCGGATTCGATGCGCACGCGAGTGTCCGCCGCCGTTTAGCAGGAATCGAGATTTGCTTTCCACGACTGATTGGAAAGCGCGCCGCCCCCGGCCGCTAGAATGCCCGCTTACGTTTCGATGACAGCGCGTACGCGTGCCGTCACGCACATTCACCACCACTGGAAGCGGGGCATATCACGATGGCAAGCATGAAGGGGATCGGCCGCTGGCTGCACACGGGCGCGGCGGCGGCGCTGGTCGTGGCGGCGTCGGCCGCGCACGCGGACACGTCGATCCTGAACGTGTCGTACGACGTGACGCGCGAGCTGTACAAGGACATCAACACGGGCTTTGCCGCCGCGTACAAGCAGAAGACCGGCGAGACGGTCGCGATCAAGCAGTCGCACGGCGCGTCGAGCGCGCAGGCGCTGTCGGTGCTGCAGGGGCTGCAGGCCGACGTCGTGACGATGAACCAGCCGAACGACATCGACCTGCTCGCCGAGCGCGGCCAGTTGCTGCCGAAGGACTGGCGTGCGCGTTTCCCGGACAACAGCTCGCCGTACTCGACCACGATGGTGTTCCTGGTGCGCAAGGGCAACCCGAAGGCGATCAAGGACTGGAGCGATCTCGCGAAGCCGGGTGTCCAGGTGATCATCGCGAACCCGAAGACGTCGGGCAACGGTCGTTATGCGTATCTCGCCGCATGGGGCTTCCAGAAGCAGAAGGGCGCGACCGACCAACAGGCGATCGACTTCGAGAAGGCGATCTTCCGCAACGTGCCGGTGCTCGACTCCGGCGGCCGGGGCGCGACGACGACGTTCACGCAGCGCGGCATCGGCGACGTGCTGGTCACGTTCGAGAACGAGGTCGCGCTGATGGACACCGGTGCGTCGGGCGCGCAGTTCGACGCCGTGTATCCGTCGGCGAGCATCCTTGCGGAGCCGCCCGTCGCCGTCGTCGACAAGGTCGTCGACAAGAAGGGCACGCGCAAGGTCGCGCAGGCGTATCTCGACTACCTGTACACGCCGGAAGCGCAGGAGATCATCGCGCAGCACCATCTGCGCCCGCGCGACGCGAACGTGCTGAAGAAGCATGCTGCCGAGTTCAAGCCGCTGAAGACGTTCAGCGTCGAGCAGGTCTTCGGCAGCTGGGCGAACGCGCAGAAGACGCATTTCGCGGACGGCGGCACGTTCGACCAGGTGATCGTCGACCGGAAGTGAGCGCCGCGCACACCGCGCGCCTGTCCGCACGCTGACGACGCAGCCGGCCGCTTCCGCGGCCGGCTTTTTTGTGCCTGGCGGCCGGCGGCGCGGCGGACGCTCGTTCGAACCGGCACGCATACCCGGCCGCGGCCGCGCGTGCTACGCTCATCGCCTTCCTGCTTCCGGCGCCGCGCGATGAATGTCGATTCGTCCTCCCCAGCCTCCCGCGGCCGTGGCCGCAAGATCTGGTCGGGCACACGCCCGGTCATCGCGTACGGGATGCCGCCGCTCGGCTGGCGCGACCTCTATCACCGCGCGCTGACGGTGAGCTGGCCCGTTTTCTTCCTGTCGCTCGCCGTGCTGTTCCTGCTGCTCAACGGCGGCTTTGCAATGCTCTACCTGCTCGGCCATGCGTCGATCGCGAACCAGTCGCCGGCCGGGTTCGGCGGCGCGTTCTTCTTCAGCGTCGAGACGCTCGCGACCGTCGGCTACGGCGACATGCATCCGCAGACCGTCTATGCGCACCTGGTCGCGACGTTCGAGATCTTCATCGGGATGTCGGGCATCGCGCTGGCCACGGGGCTCGTGTTCGCGCGGTTTTCGCGACCGCAGGCGAAGATCCTGTTCGCGCGCTACGCGATCGTCCGGCCGCTGAACGGCAGGATGACGCTGATGGTGCGCGCCGCGAACGCGCGCCAGAACGTGATTGCCGAGGCGCAGGCGAAATTGCGGCTGATGCGGATCGAGGGCACGCACGAGGGCTACACGCTGCGCAAGATCCACGACCTGCCGCTCGTGCGCAGCGAGCACCCGATTTTCCTGCTCGGCTGGAACCTGATGCACGTGATCGACGAATCGAGCGCGCTGTTTGGCGAGACGCCCGAATCGCTCGCCGCGCGCGACGCGTCGTTGCTGATCACGATCGAAGGCTCGGACGAGACGACCGCGCAGGTGATGCAGGCGCGTCACACGTGGGTGCATGGTGAAATCCGCTGGCGTCACCGCTATGTCGACCTGATGCACGACGAAGACGGCATCACGCACATCGACTACACGCATTTTCATGAAGTCGTGCCGGTCGACACCGATACCGACGAGCGCGGCTCGCCGGGCGCGGTGGTCGATGCCGACGCAGCGGCGCCGGGCCCGGCTGCGTAGGTACGCCCGCGGGCGGCTGGCGGCACCGCCCGCGCGCTACGCGTCACGCATGCAGCAGGCGCGCCGCTTCGCGCTGTTCGATCGCGACCGCGCGGCGGAATGCGTCGCGGTCCTCGGCGCGCGCGACGTAGTCGCCGAGCACGCCTTCGTGCGGCAGCAGATGCGCGTCGAATGCGATCTTCAGCGTGCTGGCGAGCAGCAGGTCGGCCGCGGTGAAGCGGTCGCCGACGAGCCATGGATGATGGGCGAGCGTTTGCGCGAGTGCGCGTTGCACGCGCGTGATGTTGCCCCAGCCGAATGCGACCGGATTGCCCGACGCGCCGGTGAATTTTTCGGCCATCGCCGGTTCGAGGCAGGTCGGCGTGAAGAACATCCATTGGAGAAAGCGGCCGCGCAGCGGATCGTCGGGCGCGATGCCGAGCCCGGCACCCGGGCAGCGGTCGGCGAGATAGAGCAGCACGGCGCCCGATTCGGCGAACGGCACGCTGCCGTCGTCGAGCGCGGGCAGCTTGGCCATCGGGTTGACCTGCACGAACGCGTCGCTGCCCTGTTCATGCGAGCGCAGGTCGATCGGCACGAGTTCGTACACCACACCGAGCTCTTCGAGCATCCACAGCGCCCGGAATGCCCGGGTCTTCGGCCAGTAGTAGAGCTTCATCGTGCCTCCGTGATTGGGTGCAGCCGTCGGTCCGGTGGATGCTCAAGCGTACCCGAGCGCCGGAGGTTCGGACAGGGGCGCCCGGCCAGGGGCGCCCGGCGAGCGGCGACTATCTGCGAATGATGGCCGGACGCGTGGCGTTTCGAGTGGAAAACCGGGCAAAGCTCGATGCGACAAGGAAGTAAACTAATAACTAGTCGTATTCATACTAGTTGTAAACACGATGAAAAATTCCGGCGCAAGCCGGCGTCACTTGCCCGGCGTCGTGACGCCCGCAGTGCCCGTGCGCACGGCAAGACTCGCATCCGGCTGCATTCGCCGATACGACACGAAACAGGGAAATCATGGGAGACAACTCACGCATGGCAAACGACGATCGCACCACGATCATTCCGGGAAGAACGCCGGAGTCGGCGGCGATGGTGGCCGAGATCAAGCGGGCGATGGCGATCGCCGCGCGGATCAACCGCCTGACATTCGACGATGCCGCGGAAGTCCGCGCATTGTTCGGCGAACTGATCGGCACGCCGGTGGACGACGGCTTCGTGCTGATCCCGCCGTTCCATGCGACGGGCGGCACCGGCATGAAGCTCGGTCGCAACGTGTTCGTCAACCAGAACTGCACGTTCTACGATCTCGGCGGGCTCGCGATCGGCGACGATGTGATGATCGGGCCGAACGTCAGTCTCATCACGTCGGGCCATCCCGTCGAACCTTCGCGGCGGCGCGATTTCGTCGTCGCGAAGCCGATCGTGATCGAACGCAACGTATGGATCGGCGCCGGCGCGACGATCGTCGGCGGCGTGACGGTGGGCGAGAACTCGGTGGTCGCGGCCGGGGCCGTTGTCACGCGGGATGTTGTGCCGAATGTGCTGGTCGGCGGCAATCCGGCAGCGGTCATCCGGTCGATTGCCGAGTAACGCCGCGCGGGGCGCGAGCCGATTGGACGCAGCCGAGCCGGACGGATGTGGATAACCCACCCCGAGGCGACTCGAAACGCTGTGCATTTGAAGGGTGAGGGTGCCGCCGAGGACGACGGGGCAAGGCTTCCCGGCCATCGGCCGGTTTCCGCGCGCCGCCTCGCCGATGACGAATGAAGGACGCTTCGCACAGCCGGTTGTGGATATCACCACGGCAAACGACTCGACAGGCTGTGCAGATCATCGGTGAGGATGACCCGATGCGGCGGATCGCGGAATCCGGGGTGTGGATAACCGACCGCTCGCACGACGCGAAATGCTGTGAATTTCCAGGGTGAGCGAGCGTACCTGATCAAGTGCATTCCGTCCCGGCGACGATGTGGATATCCTGCCCGGAAACGACTCGTCGCGCTGTGCATTTCACAGGTGAGGACCGGCGAGTGTGTCGGGTTGCAGCGTCGCGATTGTGGATAACATACATCCGACAGGGATCGAAATGCTGTGCAATCCAACGGTGAGAGTGAGCGCGCGATGGAGATCGCGCACGCGCCACCTTGTGGATATTCCCCACCCGAAGACACTCGAAACGCTGTGAATTCCAAGGGTGAGGGTGAACACCCGATCGGACAGGTTGCGTCGCCGATTCCGATGAGCATCCCGGCGCGGGGCACTCGAAAGGCTGTGCATTCTAACGGTGAGCGTCCGAGTAGGCGAGCGTTGATCGTGCGCGGCTTCAGTGCGACGAGTCCGGATCATGCACATCGACCGACCGGAGCGCGCGGGCCAGTTGCATCGCGATCGCCGGGACGGACCGGGCGGTCGTGTCGACCGTGAGGTCGGCGCAGGCCTCGTAGAGCGCTTGTCGCTGCAGCAGCAGGCTTTGTAGCGTCGCGATCGGATCGTCGGTCTGCAATAGCGGGCGCGACGGGTCGTGCCGTGTCCTGGCGTGGATCTCTTCGACGGTTGCCGTCAGATGTACGACGGTGAAGCGGCGTTTCAGTGTCGAACGGGTGCGCGCGCACAGCACGGCGCCGCCGCCGGTCGACAGGACGACTTCGGGGCGGCGGGCGATTTCCTCGATGATGTTCGATTCCCGGTCACGAAAGACCCGCTCGCCGTCGCGCGCGAAGCATTCCCGGATCGGGTAGCCCAGCCGGGCTTCGAGCAATGCGTCGGCATCGACGAAGTCGATCGACAGGTGTTGCGCGAGGTGTCGCCCCACAGTCGTCTTGCCGGTGCCCATCAGTCCGACGAGACAGATCCGGCAACCGCTTTCGCGGATCGTCTCCGGACCGTCCAGATGGCTTGGCCCTGCGGTGTCCCTGGCGGACACGTCGTCGTGCTGTCGATGAGCGTGGGACATGTTCAGGCCCTGTCGAGTAATGCCGTGCGGCTCCGGGGCGTTGCGTCGACGACGGAGATCGCGCCTGCGTGGCAAGGTGCCGGATCGTCTGACGGACGCCAACTGGCGCACCGACAGACAGGCCGGTGGAATGGGCGGCAACGACTGCAGACTACAGACTGCCCTGATAAGCGAGCACGCTCGCCTTCAGATCGTCCGGCAGCAGGATCGACGCGTTGGTCGCATAGTCGAACGTGACGTGGGTTGACAGGCCGCGTGCGACAAGATGGTCCTCGTTGTCCCGGCGCGCCAGCAGATACTCGATGTCGAAACTCCGCGTACCGAACCGGATGACGCTGGCGCGCAGGTTCAGCACCTCGCCGAGCCGCACCTGATCGAGGTACTCGCATACCGTCTTCACGGTGATCTGCGAGATGCGTTCGCTGAACGGCGCGTCGAGCAATCCGTACATGAATTTCACGTACGCGTCTTGCAGGTACTGGTAATAGACCGCGTTGCTGACGTGCCCCATGTAGTCGATATCCGAATAGCGGACGATGATCTGCTGAGTGAAGTGACGTTTCGGCATGGTGATCGGGAGGCTCCTCTTGAAAGTGAAATGGCGCGTGCGTCACGCGTGCCGGAATACGGGGGGGCGCTTCGCGAGAAATGCGGCCATGCCTTCGCGCCTGTCCTCGAACGCAAAGGTCGCGTAGAACAGGCGTTTCTCGAGATCGAGCCCGGCGGACAAAGGCATCTCGGCGGTGCGATTGATGGCTTCCTTCAACAGGATCAGTGCCGGAAGCGAGTAGGCCGCAATCTCCTGGGCGTACGCGATCGCGTGCGTGACGACGTCGGCGTCGGCGACCACCTGCGTGACGAGGCCTGCGTCGTGCGCCTCTCGTGCGGTGACGACGCGGGCGCGGAGGCACCAGTCCATCGCGCGCATCCGGCCGATCCAGCGAGGCAGGCGTTGCGTGCCGCCGAGCCCGGGGATCGTGCCGAGCGCCAGTTCCGGCTGCCCGAAGCGGGCGGATTCGCCCGCGATGATTGCATCGCAGGCCTGCGCGAGTTCGCACCCGCCTCCGGTCGCATAGCCAGTCACCGCGGCGACGACGGGCTTGCGCACGCGCCCGACGCATTCCCAGGCTCCGGTGAGAAAGCGTTCGCGAATCACGTCCGACGCGCTGCGCTCGACCATGGCGGCGACGTCCGCGCCGGCCGCGAAGAACTTCGGATGCCCCGAAATGACGATCACGCTGACTTCGTCGTCGCCATCGAGGTGCGCCAGGTGGGCGGACAGCGCCGCCATCAGTTCAACATTGAGTACGTTCGCCTTCTTGGGCCGGTTGAGTTGCAGATGGGCAACCCGACCGATCCGTTCCGCGACGACGAGCATCTCCTCCATGTGGTGCATGTTCATCTCCGGTGTAGATGGATTGGGCTCAGTTCGCGAACGCGCTCAGCCCGGTGATCGCCTTGCCCAGCACGAGCGCGTGGATGTCGTGCGTGCCCTCGTATGTATTGACGACTTCGAGATTCAGCAGGTGGCGTATCACGCAGTACTCGTCGGAGATACCGTTGCCGCCGAGCATGTCGCGCGCAACACGGGCAATGTCCAGCGCCTTGCCGCACGAGTTGCGCTTCAGGATCGACGTCAGCTCGACGCTCGCGATGCCGTCGTCGGTCATTCGACCGAAGCGAAGGCAGCCGAGCATCCCGAGCGAGATTTCGGTCAGCATGTCGGCGAACTTCTTCTGGATCAGCTGGTTTGCGGCCAGGGGCCTGCCGAACTGATTGCGGGCGAGCGTGTAATCGCGAGCGGTTTCGTAGCAGGCGGCCGCGGCGCCGAGCGCGCCCCACGAGATCCCGTAGCGTGCGGAATTCAGGCAACTGAAGAGATCGGACAGGCGCTTCACGCCCGGCAACACCTGGGAATCCGGAATCATCACGTCGTCCAGCACGATTTTCCCCGTCGTCGACGCACGCAATGCCATCTTGCCCTCGATGACTGGCGTCGACAGTCCGGCGGCATTTCGTTCGACGATGAAGCCGAGCACGTTGCCGTCCTCCGCCTTCGCCCAGACGATCAGTACATCCGCGATGGGTGCGTTCGTGATCCAGTTCTTCTCGCCGTTCAGGCGATAGCCGCCGGGTACTTTGGTGGCACGTGTCTGCATCGCGGCGGGATCGGAGCCGAGGTTCGCTTCGGTCATGCCGAAGCAGCCCACCCATTCGCCGGACACGAGCTTCGGCAGGTAACGTTCCCGCTGTGCATCGGTACCGAAATGCAGGATGGGGAAGATGACGAGCGATGCCTGGATCGTCAGCAGCGAGCGGTAACCTGAATCCACGCGTTCGACTTCATGCGATGCGATGCCGTAGCAGACGGCGTTGCGCGCTTCGCCGCCGTACTGGTCAGGCACCATGCAGCCGAACAGGCCATGCGCGCCCATTTCCCGAAAGATCGCCCGATCCTCATGCTCGTACCGGAACGCGCTGCGCACGCGCGGCGCGAGTACGCTTGTCGCGAACGTGCGCACGCGTTCGCGGTACGCATTTTCATCGTCGGACAGTTCCCGGGTGATCTGCAGCGGATCGAGCGGGTCGAATTTCAGTTTTGCCTTGGTCGTCGTCATGTCGTGGAGCCTTGGGTGGAGAGGTGAATCGGGAGAGGAAAGGAAACGGTTGCAAACGAAAGGAGCGTCCGTGTCGGCTTGTCCGCTTTCCGGGGACTAGAGGCGCCGCCATAGCGACGTGCCTGCACGCGTATAGGTCGCAATGCGGCAATGCGTGACCACGTTCGCCAATGCGTCGAGCAACGCCTTGACGGTGTCGAGATCGACGCCGGTGTCGCGTGACGGCAGGGCGGGCGGTATGCGCAGGTCGACCAGATTGCGCAGGTCGAGCACGGCACCACCCAGCACATCGCGATGCGAGCCGATCGTTTCGGCTGCCAGCCGGGTATGCCGGAGCATGTGCATGCCGCTGGCGCCTTGCGAGCGCAGGTCGACCAGCAGGCGCCGGCCGTTGACCGGCAACGCCCCCTCGTCGAGGGTCGCGAGGCGTTTGGTCAGGCACTCGCCATCGGCGAGCGGCAGCGCCCAACCGAGGTCCTCCGGCGGGACGGACGGCCAGAGCGTGGCGATGACCGGTGTATCGGCCGGGATTCGCAGCGATGCGCCGCCGTCCCACAACCACCACGAGGACGGCATGCCGGCCCCGCGCATGCCGGTGTGCTCGACAGCCAGCGAGAAGCCCGTGCGACGAACCCGGCGTCCAAGCGTTCGTTCGACTGTCTCGGGCAAGGTGCGCCGGCAATCCGCTGCGAGAAACGGCACGATTTCCAGATCGTCCTCGTACGCGGAGCGCAGTGCGTTCAGGCACTTCATCGTGTCGCGACGCACGAGCGTGTGCGGCGTGCATCGAAGCAGCACGATCAGGCGGTCGTCAAGTGACGTGAAGATCCGTTTGACGCGGTGCATTGCATGGTCGGGTGGCCGAATCATTGCGCGCGCTCCTCGTCGGTGGCTCGGGGGAGCGAGACGGAGGGCACAGCACACATGGCCGAGCGTGCATACGCGCCGAGCACGGCAAGCGTCGACGCCCGGCGCGTCATTTCCGCCAGCGCCTCGGCAACCGGCGCCTCGTGAGGAAAGCCGGAAAGCTCGAGATAGAAGCAGTACGTCCACGCGCCGTTGCCGAGCGGGCGCGTCTCGAGGAACTCGATCGAGACGCCGTGGGTTTGCAGGGGGGCAAGCAAACCGGCGAGACTGCCTGCGCGATGTTCGATCTCGACGCGTATCAGCGTCTTGCCGCTGCTCGTCGCGATGCGCGGCACGTCGCCGACGATCAGGAATCGCGTGCGATTCGATGGCTGGTCCTGAATCGCGCGAGACAGCACCTTGATGCCGTAGAGCCGGCCGGCCCGCTCGCCGGCGAGTGCCGCGTGCGTGGTGCTTTCGCTCGCTGCCTTCGCGGCGGCGGCATTGCTCGATACGGCGCGCCGCTCGACGCTCGGCAAGTGGCGGTCGAGCCAGTTCCGGCATTGCGCGAGCGCCTGCGGATGACCGAGCACGCAGTCGACCGTGCCAAGGTCACTCGCATGCGACAGAAGGCAGTGCACGATCGGCAGGATCACTTCCCCGCTTGCGGGCAGCCCGGTGCGGGCGAGCAGATCGAGCGTGTCCGCGATGCAGCCGTGTGCGGAATTCTCGAACGGTACGACCGCGGCAGGGGCCGCGCCCGACGCGACTGCGTCGAATGCGTCGTCGAGCGTCGCGCAACCGATGCGCAGGGCGGCGTCGCCGAAAAACGAGATCACCGCATCCTCGCTATAGGTTCCGTTCGGGCCGAGGAAGGCAATCGGTGCGCCCTGCTGAAGGCTCCGCGACGCGGAGAAGATCTCTCTCCAGATCTGGTCGACTTGTGCAGGGCGTAGCGGCCCGGCGTTGAGCCGCTTGAGTTCGTCGAGAATCCCTTGCTCTCGAGACGGTTGGGGAATCGTCAGCCCCGCGCGCCGTTTCGACAAACCGATCTGCTGAGCGTGTTCGCTGCGGCGATTGAGCAGACGGAGCAATTCGTGATCGATCGCGTTGATCGACCGGCGGTGCCGATCGACCTCGCGTTCATGGGGCGCGCTCGGCGCCTGCGTGAGGTTGTCCATGGAGCCGAAAGTGAGTGAGTCGAGTTTCGCCATGCCGGGGTGCGTGCCCGATCCGACTGCCGGTCGAGGCAGGCGGTGGCGGCCGTCGGTCATGCGGTAGACGAAAGTGACGCCAGATCGGCGCGGGTACCGGCAACGAACTGCCGGCGAGCACGGACCGCGGCGGCGAGCCGCTCGAGCGTGGCGGTCGTGTCGCTCCAGCCGATGCACGCGTCGGTGATGCTCTGGCCATAGACGAGCGCCGTACCGGCGCCGAGTGGCTGGCTACCGGCGACGAGATTCGACTCGATCATGACGCCGGCGATGCTGGCGTCGCCGGTCACGATGCGCGCGGCAATCGATGCACATACAGGGAGCTGGTTCTCGTGCAACTTGCCGCTGTTGCCGTGGCTCGCATCGATGACGACACGTGGTGCGAGTCCGTTCGTGACGAGCAAATCGCAGGCTGCGGCCACGTTCTGCGCATCGTAGTTGGGCACCTTGCCGCCGCGAAGTACCAGATGACCATGGCCGTTTCCTTCCGTCGAGTACCGGACGAATCGGCCATCGCCGTCGACGCCGAGAAAGCGATGGCGGCTGCGAGCCGAGCGGATCGCGTCGATCGCGACCTTCAGGTTGCCGTCGGTGCCGTTCTTGAATCCGATCGGACACGCGAGCCCGGATGCCATTTCACGGTGGATCTGGGACTCCGTGGTGCGGGCGCCGATCGCGCCCCACGATACGAGGTCCGCGAGATAGTGCTGACTCAGGACGTCGACGAACTCGGTAGCGATCGGCACGCGCAGCGACGAGACGTCCAGCATCAACCGGCGCGCGATCCGCAGGCCGGCATCGACATCATGCGACTCGTCGAGGTGCGGATCGTTGATCAACCCTTTCCAGCCAAGACAGGTTCTCGGCTTCTCGAAATAGACGCGCATCACGATCTCCAGGTCGCGATGCAGCGTGCGCCGGACGTCGGACAGACGCGCCGCATAGTCGAGCGCCGCGGCCGGCTCGTGCACCGAGCAGGGGCCGACGATCACCAGAAGCCGATCGTCGCTGCCATCCAGGATGCGTCGGATCGCAGCTTGAGATTCGTCGACGAATCGCATCTCGTCGCGCTCGACCGGCAACTCGCGCCGCAGGTGTGCCGGTGCGGGGACCAAAACGGGAGGATTGCGTTGCTCGTTCATGATTTCCTCGCAAATCATTAGCACTGCAAAATTGAAAGTCGTTTTCAAGGTCAAGGCGGACGGGGCCGTGCTACGTCAAGTCGCGCAAGGCAAGGTGACGCATTTGAAAATTTTTCTGCCAGATTAAATCAGTGTGTTTGGTAATTCAGCGTAATTAATGGCGAGCCGATCCATCTCCGGCGATATTCGATGGAGTGTCATATGGAGTCGGAAAGCTTTTTGAATGCAATTAGTAAATAACTTTTGCATCAAAAACGGTTCTCCTCACCGTCCCGGGAATTTGCCGGGCAGCGGGAATCACTGAATTCCGATTGCGGGACCCGGAGCGGCGGACCGGCTCGCGTCATCCCGCCGCGGTGGCCCCGTCATAGTGGCCGACGCGTCCGGTACGCGAAGCGCAAGTCCGCGCGGGCGGCCTATCCGGTTGAAAAGATGCACAAATGCGATGAAATCGATTGCTTGGTTACGCGGATGAAATTATTCACGTGGCCCTCTCGATAATATTCTTCACGAATCGCTATCATTTGCGGCGTGTTGACAGAATTATGGAGTTCCCTGAGTATGTGTTGAATATCGAAATAATTATATCAATCACAACAAATATGGATGATTGACCATGACCACGCTCGATGTTGATGCTGTTCGTGTATTTCTATTGGTTGCGGAATTGGAGAGTTTTACGAAGGCGGCGGATTTTCTCGATACGACTCAGGGTGTGGTGAGCGTGAAATTGAAACGCCTGGAGGAACGCCTGGGCTATCGGTTGCTCGATCGCACGCCGCGCAGCGTAAGATTGTCGCGAGAAGGGGATGCATTCGTCGAGCCTGCGCGCGAATTCGTCGCCGCGCATGACCGTGCGTTGCGCGGACCGGCACTGCCTCCCGCACGTCTGGCGCTCGGCGTGAGCCACAATCTCGTCGGCACGGAATTAACGGCATTGCTGTCGTCTCTTCACGTGTTCGATCCCGCGCTGACGGTCGAAGTGCGTGTCGACAATTCCCGCCGGCTGCTCGCCGAACTCGACAGCCGGAATCTCGACGCCGCTATCGTACGGCGCGTCGAGGGGCGCGACGACGGCTGCGTGATCGCCAACGAGCAGATCGGCTGGTATGCGTCGCCGAACCTGCATTTCGAACCGGGGACGCCGCTACGTCTCGCGTCGTTGCCGGCCACGTGCAGGGTACGCATGATGGCCGCTCGGGCGCTCGACGACGCGGGCATTCCGTGGCTCGAGGTCTTCGTGGGCGGAGGCGTGAATGCGGTCGCGGCCGCCGTATCCGCCGGCGTGGCCGTCGCCGCGCTGGCCAGGCCCGTCGCGCCGGCAGGATCCGTCGAGGTCGGCCCCCGATTCGGGTTGCCGCCGCTACCCGGCTCGGATGTCGTCTTGCACAGCGGCTCGCTCGGCGAGCGTGCGAGACATGCGCTTCGCGCAATCGCTGCGTCGTATGGCAGCAAGGACCGCGTGACGGACGCGGCGTGATTGCCCTTGCAGGACTGCGTCGTGTGCGCTGCGACGCATCAGATGCCGCGTACGGCGCTCGTCGCCCGCTCGCGACGCCACACCATCCATACGCTGACCAGGAATCCTGCAACGAGCGGAACCAGCATCCATTCGAGGCCGATGCGCATCGCGTGCGCGTGGGCCACGGCACCACCACGCTCGCCGAGTGCGCCGAAGAAAGCACTGCCGATGGACGCGGCGGCGACCGCGGCGCCGATGTAGAGCATCGCGACTATCGCGCCCGCGGTCATGCCGGCATGGCGCGCGTCGACGTCCGCGAGCACGATCCGTTGCAGCGACGGCAGGGCCAATCCTTGCCCGGTTCCTGCAATCAGGAGACCGATGTAAAACGGCAGTTCAGGCGCGCCGTGTCCCAGTTGCGATGCGCACAGGCCGAAGCCACCGGCGAGGCAACCGAACCCGAGCGGCATCAGACCCTCTCCGATGCGGCGCGCGAGCCATGGTGTCGCGAGCGGTGCAAGCAGATAACCTGCGCCGTAGGGAGCGAGGCCGAGGCCCGATTGCAGCGGGGTCCAGCCGAGTCCTTCCTGCTGGTAGATGCCATAGGTCAGGAAGAACGCGGCGATGCTGTAGAACAGGAACGCAAGCAACAGGCCGATCGCCACGACCGGCTGGCTCAACACCGCGACGTCGACGAGCGGATCGCCGGACCGCCGCGCGATGCGGCGCTCGATCCGGATGAAGGCGACGAACGCGGGGACGCACAGGCCCAGACTCCAGAACGTCCACGCGGGCCAGTGCAATTCGCGGCCGACGGTCAGCGGATAGATGAGCAGCAGCAGCGCAATCGTCAGCGCGGTCATGCCCGGGATGTCGATGCGCGCGCCGCGCGCCGCGCGGCTCTCCGGCAGATACCGCCAGGTGCCGGCCAGGGCGAGCATGCCGATCGGCACGTTCACGAGAAATACGATGCGCCAGTCGAGCCCCCACGGACGCAGATCGATCAGCGCGCCGCCACCGATTTGCCCGGCCACCGATGCGAGCCCGAACACGAATCCGTAAATGCCCATCAGGCGCGCCTGCATGTGTGCGGGGAAGACGGTACGGATCGATGCGAGGACCTGCGGGGTGATCAGCGCTGCGCTGACGCCCTGTATGACCCGGCTCGCAACCAGCACCGTGCCGCTCGTCGCCATCCCGCACAGTGCCGATGCCAGGACGAAGGCTGCCATGCCGATCATGAAGATCCGCTTGCGTCCGTACAGGTCGCCGAGGCGCCCGCCGGTGATCAGGACGACCGCATACGCGAGCGCGTACGCGGAGACGGTGAACTGAATCTGCGCGTCGCTGGCTTTCAGGCCGACGTGGATCGACGGCAACGCCAGATTGACGATGAAGTAGTCCAGCGGTGGGAGGAACACGCCGGTGTAGAGCGACGCGAGCGCGAGGCGGCGGCGCAGGGGGGACGCTTCGATAGTCATGCGCGTAACAGGGAAAGAAATGACATGGCTTGCACGATAGCAACAGGTGGCACAATCAACTAAGCCCACTTTCGAAAACCGGATCAATCCACTTTCAAGCCATGAGCAAACGCACCACGCCACCCGTCTGGGGCGCCTTCGCGGTCGATCCTGCCGCTGCGCTGCCGCTCCAGGAGCAGATCGCCGGCCACCTTCGCGAGGCGGTGCTGCGCGGCCATCTGCGTCCCGGCGCACGTCTGCCGTCGACGCGATCGTTCGCGGCCGACCTGGGCGTGTCGAGGCAGACCGTCGTACTGGCGTACGACCGGCTCGTGGCGGAGGGTTATGCACACGGGCAGCGCGGCTCCGGCATCTATGTGCCGGACGTGTTGCCGGAGGACCTCTCGCTGCCCGCTGCCGCGGCACGGCCGTCCGTTGCCGCGGCGCACGGCGAAGCGTATTCGGCGCTGTCGGAGCGGGGGCGTCACCTCGTCAACCTGCCGGTTACGCCGGTGCCGCGCGAACCGGGCCTGCTCGCGCCCGGCACGCCGGCGTTCGATGCGTTTCCGTACGACACGTGGACGCGTCTTTCCGCCCGTTTCTGGCGCAGCCGGCCGGCTGCCGACCAGCTCGGCTATGCCGATCCGGCCGGATACCGCCCGCTGCGCGAAGCGATTGCCGAGCACCTGGGCGTCACACGCGGTCTGTCGTGCGATGCGGACGACGTCGTGATCACGTCGGGTTCCCAGCACGCGATTGAACTGGCGGCGCGCTTGCTGATCGACGCGGGTGCCGCAGTGTGGGTCGAAAACCCGGGGTTCGTCGCGGGACACAGCTCGGTTGAAAGTGCGGGCGCCCGTGTCGTGCCGGTGCCGGTCGATGCAGAGGGCCTCGATGTCGAGGCGGGTGTGCGGCTGGCTGCGGGCGCGCGGCTGGCGGTGATCACGCCGTCGCACCAATACCCGCTCGGCGTGACCATGAGCCTGCGGCGCCGGCTCGCGTTGCTGGACTGGGCCGAGCGCGCCGACGCCTGGATCGTCGAGGACGATTGCGACGGCGACTACCGATACGCCGGCCGGCCGCTGCACCCGTTGCGCGCGCTGGGCCGGCAGTCTGCCGCGAATCGCGTGATCTACGTCGGCACGTTTGCGAAAGTCCTCGCGCCCGGGTTGCGGATCGGCTTCCTGATCGCGCCACCGGGGCTCGCCGGAGCCTTCGCCCATGCCCGCGCGTTGGTCGACCGGCAATCGCCGACTCCGTTGCAGGTCACGCTCGCGGAATTCATCGGCGAAGGGCATTTCGCGACGCACCTGCGGCGTATGCGCATGCTTTACGGGGAGCGCCGGGATGCGCTGCTGGCGGCGCTCGAATGCCACTGCGCTGACGTACTCGACTGGGGGGCCGCGCCCGACGCCGGCCTGCATCTCGTCGCGAAGCTGCGTGGCGCGGCTACGCCGGACGCGGATCTCGCGGTGTGGGAGGCCGCGACGGCACTCGGGCTGCAGACTCCACCGCTGTCGCCGCACTACCGTGGCGGTGGCGAGGCCGGGCTCGTGATCGGTTTTGGCGCGACGCTGCCGGGCAATATGCGGGACGCCGTGTTGCGACTGCGGCGCGCCATCGCCACCTGACGGCGAGACGCCGGACAGCACCCCCCGGCATGCCGGGCAAGATTTTCCTCCTGATCGTCACTTCCCGTTGTGTTTTTTGCTCACGTTGGTGGCCGATCGCAAAGATCAGAAAAAAAAATCTTCCTTTGTCGCTGAAAAATAGCTGCATTGACCCGCCGCGACGCGGCCGCATTGCACCGGCTTCGCGATCGCGCCAGTGAGAGAACACAATCAGGAGACTTCCCCCATGACCGCCCGCTTGCCCGTCGATGGCACGCCCGCCCTGTCCGACTACCGCCTGACCGACAACCTGACCGCGACGCGCGGCCGGATCTTCCTGACCGGCACGCAGGCGCTGGTCCGCCTGCTGCTGATGCAGCGCACGGTCGACGCCGAACAGGGGCTCAACACGGCCGGCTTCGTCAGCGGCTATCGCGGTTCGCCGCTCGGCATGGTCGACCAGCAGCTGTGGAAGGCGAAGAAGCTGCTCGACGCCGGCGGCGTGCGTTTCCTGCCCGCGATCAACGAGGAACTCGGCGGCACGGCCGTGCTCGGCACGCAGCGCGTCGAGGCCGATCCCGAGCGCACGGTCGAGGGCGTGTATGCGATGTGGTACGGCAAGGGCCCGGGCGTCGATCGCGCGGGCGACGCGCTGAAGCACGGCAACGCGTACGGTTCGTCGCCGCATGGCGGCGTGCTGGTCGTCGCGGGCGACGACCACGGCTGCGTGTCGTCGTCGATGCCGCACCAGAGCGACTTCGCGATGATCGCGTGGCACATGCCGGTCGTGAACCCGGCGAACATCGCCGACATGCTCGAATTCGGCCTGTACGGCTGGGCGCTGTCGCGCTACTCGGGCGCGTGGGTCGGTTTCAAGGCGATCTCCGAAACGGTCGAGTCGGGCTCGACCGTCGACCTCGACGCGCTGCAGACGCACTGGCCGGCGCCTGAAGGCTTCACGCCGCCGGCGGGCGGCCTGCACAACCGCTGGCCGGACCTGCCGAGCCTGACGATCGAAGCGCGCCTCGCCGCGAAGCTCGACGCGGTGCGCCATTTCGCGCGCACCCACAGCATCGACAAGTGGATCGCACCGAGCGCGCAGGCGAACGTCGGCATCGTGACCTGCGGCAAGGCGCACCTCGACCTGATGGAAGCACTGCGCCGCCTCGACCTGACGGTGGCCGACCTCGACGCGGCCGGCGTGCGGATCTACAAGGTCGGCCTGTCGTATCCGCTCGAGATGACGCGCATCGAGACCTTCGTCGACGGGCTCGCCGAAGTGCTCGTGATCGAGGAGAAGGGCCCGGTCATCGAGCAGCAGATCAAGGACTATCTGTACAACCGCACCGAGGGCGCGCGCCCGCGCGTGCTCGGCAAGCACGATGCCGAAGGCGCCTGCCTGCTGTCCGAGCTCGGCGAGCTGCGCCCGTCGCGCATCCTGCCCGTGTTCGCCGAATGGCTCGCGCGCCACAAGCCGGCGCTCGACCGCCGCGAGCGCGTCGTCGATCTCGTCGCGCCGCAGATCCTGTCGAACGAGGCGGATGCCGTGAAGCGCACGCCGTACTTCTGCTCGGGCTGCCCGCACAACACGTCGACGAAGGTGCCGGAAGGCTCGATCGCGCAGGCCGGCATCGGCTGCCACTTCATGGCGTCATGGATGGAGCGCGACACGACGGGGCTGATCCAGATGGGCGGCGAGGGCGTCGACTGGGCCGCGCACGCGATGTTCACCAACACGAAGCACGTGTTCCAGAACCTCGGCGACGGCACCTACTTCCACTCGGGCATCCTCGCGATCCGCCAGGCGGTCGCCGCGAAAGCGAACATCACGTACAAGATCCTCTACAACGACGCGGTCGCGATGACGGGCGGCCAGCCGGTCGACGGCAGCATCTCGGTGCCGCAGATCGCGCGGCAGGTCGAGGCGGAAGGCGTGTCGCGCTTCGTTGTCGTGTCCGACGAACCGGAGAAGTACGACGGTCACCACGGGCTGTTCCCGAAAGGCACGACGTTCCATCACCGCAGCGAGCTCGACACGGTGCAGCGCGAGCTGCGCGAGACGCCGGGCGTCACCGTGCTGATCTACGACCAGACCTGCGCGGCCGAGAAACGCCGCCGCCGCAAGAAGGGCGAATTCCCCGACCCGGACAAGCGCCTGTTCATCAACGACGCGGTGTGCGAAGGCTGCGGCGACTGCGGCGTGCAGTCGAACTGCCTGTCGGTCGAGCCGCTCGAAACGCCGCTCGGCCGCAAGCGCCGCATCGACCAGTCGTCGTGCAACAAGGACTATTCGTGCGTGAACGGCTTCTGCCCGAGCTTCGTGACGGTCGAGGGCGCGGCGCTGAAGAAGGCCGCCGGTGCGGCATTCGACGAAGCCGCGCTCGCCGCGCGCGTCGATGCGCTGCCGGTGCCCGCGACGCATCTCGACGCGGCGCCGTTCGACATGCTCGTGACGGGCGTCGGCGGCACGGGCGTCGTGACGGTCGGCGCGCTGATCAGCATGGCCGCGCACCTCGAAGGCAAGAGCGCGTCGGTGCTCGACTTCATGGGCTTCGCGCAGAAGGGCGGCTCGGTGCTGTCGTTCGTGCGGATCGCGTCGAGCGACCGGTGGCTGAACCAGGTGCGCATCGACACGCAGCAGGCTGACGTGCTGCTCGCGTGCGACATGGTCGTCGGCGCGAGCGCCGAGGCGTTGCAGACGGTGCGTCATGAGCGTTCGCGGATCGTCGTCAACACGCACCGGATCCCGAATGCATCGTTCGTGCAGAACCCCGACGCGAACCTGCATGCGGACGCGCTGCTCGAGAAGATGCGTCACGCGGCCGGCGACGGCTACCTGTCGAGCTGCGACGCGCAGGCGCTCGCCGCGAAGTTCCTCGGCGACTCGATCGGCGCGAACATCCTGATGCTCGGTTATGCATGGCAGCTCGGCCTCGTGCCGGTGTCGCTCGCGGCGATGATGCGCGCGATCGAGCTGAACAACGTCGCGGTGCCGATGAACAAGCTCGCGTTCTCGATCGGCCGGATGGCGGCCGGCGATGCGGCGGGCCTCGATGCGTTGTGGAACGCGCGCCACACGGTGGCCGCGCATGCCGCGCCGGAGACGCTCGCCGAGCTGATCGCCGATCGCGAGGCGCGTCTCGAAGCGTACGGCGGCGCCCGTTATGTCGAGCGCTACCGTGCGCTCGTGAGCGCGGCGCGCGCGAAGAGCGACGACGCGCTCACGCGCGCGGTCGCGACGACGTTCTACCGGCTGCTCGCGGTGAAGGACGAATACGAGGTCGCGCGGCTGTACACGGACGACGCGTTCCGCACGGCGCTCGAAGCGCAGTTCGAAGGCGTGCCGGGGCAGGCCTATCGCGTGAAGTTCAACCTCGCGCCGCCGACGGTCGCGAAGGCCGGCAGCGACGGCAGCGTGCCGAAGAAGCGCGTGTTCGGCCAGTGGATGTGGCCGGTGTTCGGCGTGCTGGCGCGCGTGCGCAGCCTGCGCGGCACGTGGCTCGACCCGTTCGGTCGCACCGTCGAGCGCAGGATGGAACGCGCACTCGCCGACGACTACGAGACGACGCTCGCACGGGCGCTCGCCGCGATGACGGCCGGCAATGCGGCGCAGGTCGCGCAACTGGCCGACCTGCATGCCCGCGTGCGCGGCTTCGGTCACGTGAAGGTGCGCAACCTGGCCGGCGTGAAGCGCGCGGAGCGCGAGCTCGCACTGCAGCTCGGCATCGACGCGGCGACGAGCGCGGCCGTGCAGCACGCGCTCGACGAGATGAAGGGCGCGGGCATGCTGAAGGGGATTCCGGTCGTGGTCGCGAAGTAACGCGCACGCGGGCGGATGTGGGCGGATGTGAAAACGGCGACGCTGGTGCGTCGCCGTTTTTTCATGAGCGGCTGCTGCGTACCAGCAGCGGCGGCCGTCCGTCAGAGAATGCCTTTCTTGCGCGTCGACAGCGCCGTTTCAGACAGGTCGATCTCGCGCAGCAGTTTCGTCAGCGTCTCGTCGGAAATCTTGCTGTCGCTGCGCAGCCGGTACAGCGCGGTGCGTTCCGCGCGCACGGCCGCGATCCGCATCTGCAGTTCCATCGTTTCGGCCTGCTTTGCTTCGGCGCGCGGCGTGGGGCCGTCCTCGGCGAGCGTCGCGAGGCGGCGGCGGTACTGGTCCATCACGCGTGCGGAGATATCCGCGCAGCGCGCGGCGCCCGATTCGTCGAGATTGGCCGAGATCGCGTCGTGCGACGAGTCGATCGCGCGGATCGCGGCCTGCGCGGCGGCCGCGCGCGCGGCGCGTTCCTCGTCGCCGAGCGGGCTGCGCGACGAACGCACGCCGCGCAGCAGCAGCGGCAGGCCGATCACCGCGACGACGAGCGAGCCGAGGATCACCGCCGACGCGATGAAGACCGCGGTGTCGCGGCCCGGCAGCGGCACGCCGTCGGACAGCGCGACCGGAATCGACAGCACGCCGGCGAGCGTGACCGCGCCGCGCACGCCGCCGACCGTCATCACCGCGATCGTGCGGGTGCCGGCCATCGTGCCGGCGAGGCCCTGGCGCGCGGCGCGACGGCTCGCGAACCAGCGCAGCAGCCAGACCCACAGGAAGCGGATCGCGTACAGCGCGAGCATCATCGCGCAGACGTTGAAGATCATCCGGCCGACGAGCGCGTCGCTCGTGTGGTGCGCGTCGACGAGCGTGCGGCCGATGATGTGCGGCAGCTGCAGCCCGAGCATGATGAACACCATGCCGTTGAACACGAACTCGATCATCGCCCACGTGCTTTCGGCGCGCACGCGCGATGCAACGGTGCTTTTGCGCGAGAAGCTCGTGTAATTCATCATCATCCCGGCCGACACGGCCGCCAGCACGCCCGACAGCTCGAGGTGCTCGGCGAACAGGTAGGCCGCGAACGGCACGAGCAGCGTCATCACGATGCCGGGGGCCGGATCGCCTTCCTGCTCGGCGTTCAGGAAGCGCGTCGACAGCGCGCTGAACGCCCACGACACGATCGCGCCCGTCGCGAGCCCGCCGGCCGCGACGATCACGAACGTGACCGACGCGTCGCGCAGCGAGAACATGCCCGTCAGCGCGGCCGCGATCGCGAATTTCAGCGCGACGAGGCCCGACGCGTCGTTCATCAGCGCCTCGCCTTCGAGGATGTGCATCAGCTGCGGCGGAATCCGGCCCTTTCCTGCGATGCCCGACAGCGCGACCGCGTCGGTGGGCGACAGCACGGCCGCGAGCGCGAACGCGATCGGCAGCGGCAACTCGGGTATCAGCCAGTGCGCGAAGTAGCCCACTGCGAGTACCGTCATGAACACGAGCCCGAATGCGAGCATCAGGATCGCGCGGCGCTGCAGGTACAGCTCGCGCTTCGGAATCCGCCAGCCGTCCGCGAACAGCAGCGGCGGAATGAACAGCAGCATGAAGATTTCGGGATCGAACGTGACGTGCAGGTTCAGCTTCGGCCACGCGAGCATCGCGCCGAAGGCGATCTGCATCAGCGGCAACGGCAGCTGGAACGGCAGGATGCGCGTGACGGCGCCGGACAGCGCGACGGTCAGCAGCAGGATCAGGACGGTGAAGACGATTTCCATCGATACGGCGAATACGGGGAATGAAACGATCGTACGGAGTGTAGCGTGACAGCGTGACGGGTGCGTTCGAGCGGCCGGTGCGTGCGCACGAAACTGGTGCGTCGCGCGTGTGCCACGGTGGTGCGGCGGCCCGGTGAGCCCGCGCGGCGCATGGGTTCTACGCGCCTTGCACGGAGCTTGCTTGATGCTGGTCAACCGTCCGGCTTCGACCGGGCAACCGAGGGTCCAACCATGACATTGCACGCGCCGTTCGCCTTGCCGGGCGCCGCGTTCGAAGGCATTACCAGGAGGAAGGCATGACGATCGTGCAACAGGAGCGTCCGGCCGCTGCATCGCCGTACCGGTTCGAGCGGGAGGTGAGTTCCGGCCTCGAACGTCTGGCGACGCAGCACCGCGACCTGACGCTCACGACCGTGTTCCAGCCGATTTTCAGCCTGTCGCACCAGCGTGCGGTGGGCTACGAGGCGCTGCTGCGCGCGCACGATGCGCTCGACCGCGCGGTGTCGCCGCTCGACGTGTTCGGCGAAGCCGCGCGCCAGGGCGAACTGCTGCAGCTCGACCGGCTCGCGCAGGCGCTGCATCTCGAGAACTTCGCGCTGCTCGGCGCCGAGCGCGAGTGGCTGTTCCTCAACGTGCATCCGGGGGTGCTCACCGACCCGTTCCAGGCGGCCGCGCTGCTCGCGAACCTGAAGCGGCTCGGCATGCCGCCGCGCCGCATCGTGCTCGAAGTGCTCGAGCAGCGCGCGGAGGACGTCGAGCGGCTGGCCGAGGCCGTGCGCGAATTCCGCACGCACGGTTTCCTGATTGCGCTCGACGATTTCGGCGCGGGCCACTCGAATCTCGAGCGGATCTGGCAACTGAACCCGGACATCGTGAAGCTCGACCGGATCATGCTGTCGCACGCGGCGCACCGCACCGGGCTCACCGCGATCCTGCACGGGCTCGTGACGCTGCTGCACGAGGCCGGCAAGCTGGTGCTCGTCGAGGGGATCGAGACCGAGCACGAGGCGCAGATCGCGCTGTCGTGCGAGGCTGATTTCGTGCAGGGCTACTACTTCGGCCGGCCGGCGCCGGGGCTGCCCGACAGCGCGGCCGCGACGGGCTGCATCGGCGAGCTGACCGAGCGTTTTCGCCAGCAGACCGAGGCGCGCGAGCGGCGCGATGCGCAGCGGCTCGCGCCGTACCTGCGCGCGTTCGAACGCGCGGCCGAGCGCCT
>NZ_QOBB01000102.1:0-24496 GCF_024704855.1 Burkholderia sp. HAN2018
CGCACGCTGGCGCTCGCCGACCTCGCGCAGCAGCAGTGCGCGCTGCGGGCTCGCGAGCTCGGCGGCGCCGGTGGGCGTCGGCGCGCGCAGGTCGGCCGCGAAGTCCGCGATCGTGAAATCGGTCTCGTGCCCGACGCCGCTCACGACCGGCAGTTCGCTCGCCGCGATCGCGCGCGCCAGCGCCTCGTCGTTGAACGACCACAGATCCTCGATCGAGCCGCCGCCGCGACAGACCAGCAGCACGTCGACCTCGCGGCGCGCATTCGCGGTCTCGACGGCCGCGACGAGCTTTTCCGCCGAGCCCGCACCCTGCACGGGCGCCGGATAGACGATCACCGGAATGTGCGGCGCGCGGCGCGCGAGCGTGGTCAGCACGTCGCGCAGCGCGGCGGCCTGCAGCGACGTGACGATGCCGATCGCGCGCGGGTGGGCCGGCAGCGGCCGCTTGCGCTCGGGGGCGAAGAGCCCCTCGCCCTCGAGCTGCGCCTTCAGCCGCAGGAATGCCTCGTACAGACGCCCCTGGCCCGTGCGCCGCACGGCCTCGACGTTGAGCTGCACTTCGCCGCGCGGCTCGTACATCGTCACGACCGCGCGTACCTCGATCCGGTCGCCTTCGCGCGGCGTGAATTCCGCGTATTGCGCGCGGCCGCGGAACATCACGCAGCGCATCTGCGCCTGCTGGTCCTTGATCGAGAAATACCAGTGGCCGCTCGCGGCGCGCGTGAAATTCGACACTTCGCCCGAAATCCACAGCAGCGGAAACGAGCGCTCGAGCATCGTCGAAATCGCGCGATTGAGCGCCGAAACGGGTATCACTTCGTCGCCGCCGCGGGTGGCGCCCGGCGCGGCAAATGGGGAGTCGGAAGGCATGGACGGTCGGATGAATGCTGGCGGCGACACGATAGTCCGACACGCGCGCGACGTCCAGCGCCGGGTGCGGGCGCGGTGACGCGCGGAAGGTGTCCACATTTTGGTAATCGTCGGCTTGAAACGCCTGAAAACCGCGGAAAAATCCAGACGATTTGCGATAACACATTGATTTTTATATATTTTTAAAACTTTCGAAACGATTCTCATCCGATTCGAGGCCCACCCGGCGGGCGTTTGACTCATTCGAGCGGGGAGTTCTTCACAGAGTTATCCACAAGCCGGCGCGATCCGGCCCCGTGGGCTGCGTCAGCCGGTCGGCTTGCCGCGCCCGCCCGCGGCGCGCTAGAGTGCCGCCTTCCGCAGACCCCGCGGCATGCGCCGCCCAACGGAGAATCCGCCTTGACGAATCCGTCCCACGCCGCGGCGCACGACCTGCCGCGCCCGGCCCGATGAGCGCGCCCGACGGCCCGCTCGCCCGGCTCGAAGCGCGCCTGACGCGCGAATGGCAGCGCCGCGGCGCGCTCGCGTGGGCACTCACGCCGTTCGCGTGCGTGTTCGGCCTGTGCGCGGCGCTGCGGCGCACCGCCTACGCGCAGGGCTGGAAGAAGCCGGTCGACGTCGGCGTGCCCGTCGTCGTGGTCGGCAACGTGACAGTCGGGGGCACCGGCAAGACGCCGACCGTGATCGCGCTCGTCGACGCGTTGCGGGCGGCCGGCTTCACACCCGGCATCGTGTCGCGCGGCTACGGCGCGAACGTGAAGGCGCCGACCGCCGTCACGGCCGCGTCGCGCGCCGGCGCGGGCGGTGACGAGCCGCTCCTGATCGCACGCCGCACCGGCGCGCCCGTCTGGGTGTGCCCGGATCGCGTCGCGGCCGCGCAGGCGCTGCGCGCCGCGCATCCGGACGTCGACGTGATCGTCAGCGACGACGGCCTGCAGCACTACCGCCTCGCGCGCACGGTCGAACTCGTCGTGTTCGACCACCGGCTCGGCGGCAACGGCTTCCTGCTGCCGGCCGGGCCGTTGCGCGAGCCGCTGTCGCGGCACCGCGACGCGACGCTCGTCAACGATCCGTACAGCGGCGCGCTGCCGCCGTGGCCCGACACCTATTCGCTCGCGCTCACGCCGGGTGCCGCGTGGCACCTCGACCAGCCCGCGCTGCGCCGCCCGCTGTCGCAATTCGCGAACGAGCGCGTCCTCGCCGCGGCCGGCATCGGCGCGCCGGAACGCTTCTTCGCGACGCTGCGCGCGGCCGGTCTCGCGCCCGCGACGCGCGCGCTGCCCGATCACTATGCGTTCGCCGACAATCCGTTCGTCGACGACGCCGTCGACGCGATCCTGATCACCGAGAAGGATGCAGTAAAATTGGGCGCTTCCTGGCGCGACGCTCGACTGTGGGTCGTCCCCGTCGAAGCCGCGCTCGACCCTCGCCTCATTGCCCTCGTTGTGGAGAAACTCCGTGGACGCTCGCCTGCTTGAAATCATTGTGTGCCCTATCTGCAAAGGCCCGCTCCACTATGACCGTGCCGCGCAGGAGCTGATCTGCAACGCGGACAAGCTCGCCTACCCGATCCGCGACGGCATCCCCGTGATGCTGGTCGACGAAGCGCGCCAGACCGTCGAAGGCACGCCGGCCGACCCGGCCGGCCGCTAAGCCGCCCGAGCCAGCCCGACCCAGCCCGAGCCGCGGCCCGTCCGCGGCCAGGGCGCCGAACCCTCCGGGCGACCCGCGTCAGACGCGCCGCCCGCTCCGCTCTTTTCACCGCCCGCCCCGATGACTCACCCGCAACCCTTCATCGCCGTCATTCCCGCCCGGCTCGCGTCGACGCGGCTCCCGAACAAGCCGCTCGCCGATCTCGGCGGCAAGCCGATGGTCGTGCGCGTCGCCGAGCGTGCACGTGAAGCGGGCGCGCAGCAGGTGCTCGTCGCGTCCGACGCGCAGAGCGTGCTCGATGCCGCGCGCGATCACGGCTTCGAAGCGGTGCTGACGCGCGCCGACCATCCGTCCGGCACCGACCGTCTCGCGGAAGTCGCGGCGACGTTCGGGTGGAGCGACGACACCGTCGTCGTCAACGTTCAGGGCGACGAGCCGCTGATCGACCCCGTACTCGTGCGCGACGTAGCGTCGCACCTCGCCGCGCATCCGGCGTGCGCGATTGCGACGGCCGCCCACCCGATCCACGACGCGGCCGACGTGTTCAACCCGAACGTCGTGAAGGTCGCGCTCGACGCGCAGAGCGTCGCGCTGTACTTCTCGCGCGCGCCGATTCCATGGAGCCGGGACGCGTACCAGCCGCACTGGCCCGACGTCGCAGCCATGCCTGCGCCTGCTTTCCCGGTCTATCGGCACATCGGCCTCTATGCGTATCGCGCGCGTTTCCTGCGCACGTATCCGACGCTTGCGCAGGCGCCGATCGAACAGGCCGAGCAGCTCGAACAGCTGCGCGCGCTCTGGCACGGCGAGCGCATCGCGGTGCTGATCACCGAGTCCGCGCCCGAAGCCGGCATCGACACGCCGGCCGATCTCGCACGCGTGCAGGCCCTTTTTCAGCCGGGACCAAAATAACCCGTGGCATAATCAGGCGATTGTGCGAGCCGTCCGCGACCAGCGCGTCCTCGCTTGACCCCGCCCGTGGCCCTGCCGGCAGTCGCGCGTCGCCCAACCCGACGCGCCGCATCAGACCGGTCCGCCGCGCGCCAGGCAAGCGCCGCGCACACCGTCGCCGGCGCTTTTCGCGTCTCGCCACACGAATCTACATACTGGAGATATCACCATGCGTTTGATCCTGTTGGGCGCGCCCGGCGCGGGAAAGGGCACCCAGGCAAACTTCATCAAGGAAAAGTTCGGCATCCCGCAAATCTCGACGGGCGACATGCTGCGCGCGGCCGTGAAGGCCGGCACGCCGCTCGGCGTCGAGGCGAAGGGCTACATGGACGCCGGCAAGCTCGTTCCGGATGCGCTGATCATCGGCCTCGTCAAGGAGCGCCTGAAGGAAGCCGACTGCGCAAACGGCTATCTGTTCGACGGCTTCCCGCGCACGATCGCGCAGGCTGACGCCATGAAGGAAGCGGGCGTCGCGATCGACTACGTGCTCGAGATCGACGTGCCGTTCTCGGAAATCATCGAGCGCATGAGCGGCCGCCGCACGCACCCGGCATCGGGCCGCACGTACCACGTCAAGTTCAACCCGCCGAAGGTCGAAGGCCATGACGACGTGACGGGCGAGCCGCTGATCCAGCGCGACGACGACAAGGAAGAAACCGTCAAGAAGCGTCTCGAAGTGTACGAAGCGCAGACCAAGCCGCTGATCACGTACTACGGCGACTGGGCGCAGCGCGGCGAGGAAAACGGCCTGAAGGCACCGCAGTATCGCAAGATCTCGGGCCTCGGCGCCGTCGAGGAAATCCGCGAGCGCGCGTTTGACGCACTGAAGTAAGCAGCGCGTCGCGCACCCGCAAGCCGCCCGCTCCGGGCGGCTTTTTTTGGGTTCATCACGGATTACCGGGGAACGCGAGGCAGACTGCCGGCGATCGGCCGATTCCGTTGGAATACTCGGCTCGGACGACGTCCATAACTCACTTGCACTTGCGATGCGGTTCGGTTGAATCGATGCGCCTGACTTCGAAGAAGCTTTCGCCTCTCATCGCATGGTTACACCGCCATCGCAGTCATCTCGTTGCCGAGCGGCGCCGACCGTTTAGACATTCGTCGCAGGTTTTGCGCAGTTGTTGCCAACAGGAATTCGTCCTGCACTCCGCTCAGCTCTCGTGGCCTCAAGCGATCGAGCTTCAAAATTCGCTTCAGATGCGCGAACAGCATCTCGACCTACTTTCGATCGCGGCGCTATTGTTTGAACTCCGGTGTGCCCATAGCTTCCACACCACGTCCCGAGCATTTTCGTGAACGCGCGCGCAATCTTGCGGAACGGCATTGCAAGGAACCTTATCGACTCGAAATTGGGGCGGCTTCATTTTCAACGACTGCCGGAGAGATATCGCCGCCCCTTAACGTCAATTGGATTCCCGGTTCAAGCGTGGCAGGTAACTTTCGGGTCCCACTGATAATATCCAATCTTGCCGATATTTCCAGTTCTGCGATCAACCTCCATTAACGCAAACACTATAATATAATTATCTGTGCCAGTGCCAATAACAGAAGAATCGATACGGTTATCAAGAAACTGCTTAATATCGTAAGGCTCACCTTTGTCAATGTTGTAACCCAAATAAGACCCCGGGACATCACGCGGAGGGCCCTTAAATTGAAGGACATGCAGGATCCCGTTAGGTTTGATCGCAACCAGGGCTCCCGCATGGTTGATGTTTCCACTGAAGGAGAGACCGCGCCAACGGACGGTATCGCCGGTAAGGCCATAAATCGTGAGATCCGGTGTCGCGTTTGTTTTGGGATCCACATACTCCTCAGGAGCAACCAGATAGGCATATTTTACTGATTCCGGCCCGTGTTCGATCCACGTGGCGGCCTGAGGAGTATTATTATTCTTTATTGGATAATCGTGCAGAATTAACTCGACGTCAAACAATGCAACAATTTCGATTGTTGCGGGTGCGCCAGCGAGAATTTCTCGATGCCCCATGATTTTCTCCGAATTAAATTTGTGTCAAAGCAAAGGTGCTTGCGGCACCCGTTTCTCTTCTGGATTTAAAATCTTCTCGATCGAAGAATTCGAATCTCTCCAAAGAGTTCTCGCAGCGTAGGCGGAATTGGCGCGCGAATCGATTACACTCGATTACAGTCCGATGTGGCCGATAGAGGAGTATTGCTCACTAGCGGATTCCGCGCGATTCGCAGCAGTGGGACGGACAGCGATATCCACGGAAATTCGCGAAGACCCTTTTTTGCCCGGGCGGAATTCGCACGATCGTTCCGGTCTCGCCGTCACGCGAGGGTGCCCCGTACAATCGGTCGAGTGCGGGCGTCTGTGTTACCGGTGCGCCGGCATTTCAACCGATCACGGTGCAAGAATCAGGCAACCGCATTGCCCCGGAAGCGCAACTTGTGCTGAAGCGCCAACGGCGGTCGACCGCCTTGCATGGGACCGCCCCAAGCGCTGAAGCGCCAAGGGCGGTCGACACGGAGACAGTCATGGAAATTCGCGGCAACGTATTTCTGATCACGGGCGGCGCATCCGGCCTCGGTGCCGGCACGGCGCGGATGCTCGCGCAAGCAGGCGGCACGGTCGTGCTCGCCGACCTGAACGACACGGCAGGCACCGCGCTCGCGGCCGAGCTGGGCGGCATCTTCGTGCGCTGCGACGTGTCGAGCGAGACTGACGCGCAGGCGGCCGTCGACGCAGCGACGCGCGCAGGCACGCTGCGCGGCCTCGTGAACTGCGCCGGCATCGCGCCCGCCGCGAAGACCGTCGGCAAGGACGGCGCGCATCCGCTCGACGTGTTCGCGAAGACGATCAACGTGAACCTCATTGGCACGTTCAACATGATCCGGCTCGCGGCCGCCGCGATGGCCGCCACCGCGCCGACCGCGGAAGGCGAGCGCGGCGTGATCGTCAGCACCGCGTCGGTCGCAGCATTCGACGGGCAGATCGGCCAGGCCGCGTACGCGGCGTCGAAAGCCGGCGTCGCGGGCATGACGCTGCCGATCGCGCGCGACCTGTCGCGCAACGGCATCCGCGTGATGACGATCGCGCCCGGCCTGTTCGAGACGCCGATGCTGCTCGGCATGCCGCAGGACGTCCAGGACGCGCTCGGCGCGATGGTGCCGTTCCCGCCGCGGCTCGGCAAACCGGCCGAATACGCGCTGCTGGTGCGCCAGATCGTCGAGAATCCGATGCTCAACGGCGAAGTGATCCGCCTCGACGGCGCGATCCGGATGCAGCCGAAATAAGCACGCAAAAAAACGCCCGCATCGCGGGCGTTTTGTCATTCACGGTTCCGGCAGGCAGCACGACGGCGGCTCAGTCCTCGCCGTCGCGCTGCATCCGCTGCCGCAACTCGGTCACTTGCGATTCGACGACGGTCGCATCGTCCGCGTCCGGCCGCTCGCCGAGATACTGCTCGAGATCCTCGAGTGCGGGGCGCAGGTAGTCGAGCCGCGCATACGCGAAACCGCGGTCGCGGACTTCGTCGAGATGCTCGGGCAGCAGGATCACGAGCCGCTGCTGCACCGCGAGCAGCCGTTGCCAGCGCTCCGTCTGAAGATAGATCGTCTTCAGGTTGCGCAGCATCCGCGCGATGATCTCGCGGCTCGTCGCCGGCTGCAGCAGTGCGCGCAACGCGCTGTCGACCGCACCGGCCGCACGCGCGACGTACGGCTCGAGCATCTCGACCATCTCGGCTTCGGACAGCGAATGGCCGTTGGCCGGGTCGATGATCAGGTCGCCGTCCGGCAGCGTGACGCGCAGCAGGAAATGGCCGGGGAACGATACGCCGCGCGCCGGCACGCCGATCTGCTCGGCAAGCTCCAGGTACAGCACCGACAGCGAGATCGGAATCCCGCGCCGCCGCTTCAGCACGGCGTTCAGGTGGCTGTTATCGGGGTCGTAGTAATCGTTGTGATTGCACGCGAAGCCGAGCTCGCGGAAGAAGAAGTCGTTCAGCGCGGCGACGCGGCCCTTCAGGTCCGTGTCGTCGGCGAGCCGCCGGCGCAGCCGCGCCGCCAGCATGTCGAGTTCGGCCAGCGTGCCCTGCAGGTCGAGGTCGGGATAGGCGTCCTGCGCCAGCGACAGCGCCGCTTCCGTGACGGGCAGGCTGTCGTCGTCCGCCACGAGCGTGCTGAAGTAGTCGAGGACGCGGGTCATTGCGGTCGTCACTTGGCGCGCCTTCTGAAATAAGCGTATTTGAAGCCCATCACCCACAACATACCGAAATATAGTGCAGCGAACAGCACGAGGCACGCGGCCATCAGCGCGATGCGATCGAGCGGCTGCGTACGCATCCCGGTCCAGTCGAAGCTGATCGACAGCCAGTGCATCAGGCCCGCGAGCACGAGCGCCGCGCCGATCAGCTGCACGAAGAAGCGCAGCCAGCCCGGCGACGGCTGGTAGATGCCGCGCTTGCGCAGCCCGAGGAACAGCAGCAGCGAGTTCAGGCACGCGCCGACGCCGATGCTCAGCGTCAGGCCCGCGTGGCCGATCAGCGGCACGAACACGTAGTTCGAGATCTGCGTGACGATCAGCACGCCGATCGCGATTTTAACGGGCGTCTTGATGTCCTGCTTCGCATAGAAGCCCGGCGCGAGGATCTTGATCAGGATGATGCCGACGAGGCCGATCCCGTAGGTCGCGAGCGCGCGCGCGACCATCGTGACGGTATGCGCATCGAACTTGCCGTAGTTGAAGAGGGTCGCCGTGAGCGGCGTCGCGAAGAAGAACAGCGCGAGCGCGCTCGGTGCCGCGAGCAGGAACGTGACGCGCAGCCCCCAGTCGAGCAGCGCCGAATACTCGTGCGAATCGGCGTCGACGTGCGCCTTCGACAGGCTCGGCAGCAGGATCGTGCCGAGCGCGACGCCGAGCAGCGCCGTCGGGAATTCCATCAGGCGGTCGGCGTAGTTGATCCACGACACGGCGCCCTGCCCGAGCCGCGACGCGATGTTGGTGTTGATGATCAGCGACAGTTGCGCGACCGACACCGCGAACGTCGCGGGCACCATCTTCGCGAGCACGCGCTTCACGCCCGGGTGGCGCAGCGCGCGCAGCGGGTTGAGGCCGATCAGCGGCACCATGTCGATCTTCTTCAGGCCCGGCAGCTGCACGAGGAACTGCAGCACGCCGCCGACGATGACGGCCCATGCAAGCGCGAACACCGGCACCTTCAGGTGCGGCGCGACGAACACGGCCGCGGCGATGAACGCGACGTTGAGCAGCACCGGCGCGAACGCGGGCAGCGAGAAGCTCTTGTACGTGTTCAGCACGCCGGATGCGAGCGTCGTCAGCGAGATGAACACGATGTACGGGAACATGATCCGCGTCATCGTGACCGCGAGCGGGAACGCCTGCCCGTCGGTGTGCAGGCCGGACGCGACCGCGAACACGACCCACGATGCGCCGGCGATCCCGAAGACCGACAGCACGGCAAGCGCCCACGCCAGCACCGTCGACATCGCGTCGACGAGCGCTTTCGTCGCATCGTGCCCCTGCTGGTTCTTGAACTCGGCGAGGATCGGCACGAACGCCTGCGAGAACGCGCCTTCGGCGGACAGGCGGCGCAGCAGGTTCGGGATACGGAAGGCGACGTAGAACGCGTCGGTGTATTGACTGGCGCCGAACGCACGGGCGATCAGCGTCTCGCGGGCCAGTCCGGTCACGCGCGACAGCAGCGTGAAGCCGCTGACCGTCAGCAGGGCTCGGAATAGATTCATGGGGCGCTTATTATACGGACGTTGCGTGGCCCGGCCAGCGGCCGATGCCGAAAAGCGCGCACACCGCCGATGCCCCGCCCGACGGTTGTCACGTTCAACTTGCCACTCGCTTGATTTTGTTGCTATAATCGCCGGTTTCTGGGCTCGTACATGCACGGCAACTGCCGTTTTCATGTCCCGGCCTCGGTTAAAATCACCGTTTTTTTATGCGCCCCTGGGCAATCGTTCTCAGGGGACGGATCGAAAAGCAGCGCTTGGCCGTCAGGCTCCAAGCTCTGGAAACAGGACAGGATAAGGAACCGTCATGGCTAACTCCGCACAAGCACGCAAGCGCGCCCGCCAGGCCGCGAAGGCAAACTCGCACAACTCGGCGCTGCGCTCGAAATTCCGTACCGCGATCAAGTCGGTTCGCAAGGCTGTTGAAGCCGGCGACCAGGCAAAGGCTGCCGAGCTGTTCAAGGCTGCCGTGAAGACGATCGACACGATCGCCGACAAGAAGATCGTTCACAAGAACAAGGCCGCTCGCAGCAAGAGCCGCCTCGCCGCGGCCGTCAAGGGTCTGCAGGCAGCAGCGTAATTCCGGTGCGCCCGCTCACGCGGGCGCTCCTGTTTCCTGCGATCGCAAAAAAGCCCGCCTAGGCGGGCTTTTTTGTCGCCTGTCGCCGGCGCACATCCTGCGGGCCGACGACATGTGCCAGGGCGGGCGCCGCATGCGCCCTCGCCCGTGCCGGCATCACTTCTTCGCGTCGTAGTCCGGCAGTTCGCACGCCTCGGTGACGACGAGGTTGTTGTCCTTCGCGAAATTCAGCACGAAATCGAACGCCATCGGCTCGACGTCGCGCAGCCGGGAATCGAGGATCACGCATTTGAGGTCGCCGAGCATCGTCGGACGCACGTAGAGCGAATATTTGAGACGCGCGTTCGGCCCGCTCGCCCCCGGCCCGAAGCAGGCCATCACGCCGGCCAGACGTTCCGACCAGTCGCTCGGGCGAAACTTTTTCCCGTCTTTCGTGATGCCCTGGATGAAGAATTCGGTCGGAGGGGTTTCAGCCATGTGGTTACCCAAGTGACGGCCCGGCGATGTCCAGGCAACGGCGCCTGGATACGCGAACACAAAGCTGAAACGGACGGCGGCACAAGCATTCAGATGCCCCGAAAACGAGACGTCGACGTGCGCCGCCGGCGGACTGCACCGGATTTGTGCAGCGCACGGCTTGTGTCCGGCAGAGCGCGAAGAGGCTTGCCTGCCGGGCTGGAGAAAACTTTTGGATTATACCGCAGCGCGCCATCGCGCGTCGTTCCGACACCCCTCCTCCTGTGCCGCCCGCAACGCACGGCGATCGCGCCCCGCTTCTCTCCCCGGCTCGTCAAAGCACAGAAAATCCTTTATGCTGCTTTGAGTTATCCACACCCGACGGCGGCGCCGTCCGGCCTTGCTGCCGGGTGCAACCCGCCGCATTTCGCTTCATGACCGCCAAAACCATTCGTCACTACCTGCAGTTCAAGGATTTCTCGCTGGAAGACTACGAGTACGTGCTCGAACGCACGGGTATCCTGAAGCGCAAGTTCAAGAACTACGAGACCTATCACCCGCTGCACGACCGCACGCTCGCGATGATCTTCGAGAAAAACTCGACGCGCACGCGCCTGTCGTTCGAAGCCGGGATCTTCCAGCTCGGCGGCCACGCCGTCTTCATGAGCACGCGCGACACGCAGCTCGGTCGCGGTGAACCCGTCGAGGATTCCGCGCAGGTGATCTCGCGGATGGTCGACATCATCATGATCCGCACGTTCGAGCAGGAGATCATCCAGCGCTTCGCGGACAACTCCCGCGTGCCGGTGATCAACGGCCTGACGAACGAATACCACCCGTGCCAGGTGCTCGCCGACATCTTCACGTACTACGAGCACCGCGGCCCGATCGCCGGCAAGACCGTCGCGTGGGTCGGCGACGCGAACAACATGCTCTACACGTGGATCGAAGCCGCGCAAATCCTCGGCTTCAAGCTGCGCCTGTCCACGCCGCCCGGCTACGCGCTCGACATGAAGCTCGTGTCGCCCGACAGCGCGCCGTTCTACGAAGTGTTCGACGATCCGAACGAAGCGTGCAAGGGCGCCGATCTCGTCACCACCGACGTGTGGACGAGCATGGGCTTCGAGGCCGAGAACGAGGCCCGCAAGCAGGCATTCGCCGACTGGTGCGTCGACGAGGAGATGATGGGCCACGCGAACCCGGACGCCCTCTTCATGCACTGCCTGCCCGCGCACCGCGGCGAGGAAGTGACGGCCGGCGTGATCGACGGCCCGCAGAGCGTCGTATGGGATGAAGCGGAAAACCGCCTGCACGTGCAGAAGGCACTGATGGAGTTCCTGCTGCTCGGCCGCCTCAAGCACTGACGCGCCGGCACCCGGCAACCCATGTAAAAAGCGCCGATCGTCGATCTGCGCTTTTTGTTCGGGCCCGCGAAAAGCGGTGCGAAACCCCGGTTACAGGCAGACGGGTTCGGGCTCGAGCTCGACGCCGAAATGCGCGCGCACGTCGGCCTGGATCGCCCGCGCCAGCGCGAGCACGTCGGCGCCCGTCGCGCCGCCGCGATTGACGAGCACGAGCGCCTGGCGGTCGTGCACGGCCGCCGCGCCCAGCACGCGCCCCTTCCAGCCGCAGCGGTCGATCAGCCAGCCGGCCGCGAGCTTGACCTGGCCATCCGGCTGCGGATACGACACGATCTCGGGCGCTCGGGCGCGCAGCGCCTCGAATTGCGCGGCATCGATCACCGGATTCTTGAAGAAGCTGCCCGCGTTGCCGAGGACGAGCGGATCGGGCAGCTTCGCGCGGCGGATCGCGACGACGGCGTCGAACACGTCAAGCGGCGCGGCCGCATCGGGTGCGATGCCACGGGCGTCGAGTTCGCGCGTGACGTCCGCGTAGCCGAGCCGCGGCGCCCATTGCTTCGGTAGCCGGAACGTCACCGACACGATCGCGAACCGGCCAGCCCCTTCCCGCTTGAAAAAACTGTCGCGATAGCCGAACGCGCAGCGCGCGGCGTCGAAGCGCTCGCTGCGCCCGGTCGCCAGCTCGACCGCGACCAGCGAGTCGAAATACACCTTCATCTCGAGACCGTATGCGCCGATGTTCTGGATCGGCGCGGCGCCGACCGTACCCGGAATCAGCGCGAGGTTCTCGAGGCCGGGCATCCCGTGCTCGAGCGTCCATGCGACGAATGCGTGCCAGTTCTCGCCGCCGCCGGCCTCGACGTACCACGCATCGTCGTCCTCGCGCACGACGCGGCGGCCCTTGATTTCATCGAGCAGCACGATACCGTCGAAATCGCGCGTGAACACGACGTTGCTGCCGCCGCCGAGCACGAGCCGCGGCAGGTTCGCGACGCGCGGGTCGCGATGGAGCGCCTCGAATTGCGACGCATGCGTGACGCGCGCGGCAAGGCGCGCGGTCGCGGCAATGCCGAACGTGTTGTGCGCGGCGAGCGGATGGTCGGGAAGCAGCGACAGGGCGGAATCGTCAGGAGGCATCGGCATTCGCGGTCACGTCCGCCCGGGCGGCGCATGGCCGGCCTTGGGCAAACGGAGGGGCATCGGTAAAATGGCAAACAGTCCGCAATTATAGCGAGTGCCCGCGCGCGAGCCGGGCGTCCGCATCTCAAGGGAGGAATGCCATGCCATCGTTCGACGTCGTTTCCGAAGCGAACATGATCGAAGTGAAGAACGCCATCGAGCAGTCGAACAAGGAAATTTCGACGCGCTTCGACTTCAAGGGCTCCGACGCGCGCGTCGAGCAGAAGGAGCGCGAGCTGACGCTGTTCGCCGATGACGATTTCAAGCTCGGCCAGGTCAAGGACGTGCTGATCGGCAAGCTGGCCAAGCGCAACGTCGACGTGCGCTTCCTCGACTACGGCAAGGTCGAGAAGATCGGCGGCGACAAGGTCAAGCAGATCGTCACCGTGAAGAAGGGCGTGACCGGCGATCTCGCGAAGAAAATCGTGCGGCTCGTGAAGGACAGCAAGATCAAGGTGCAGGCGAGCATCCAGGGCGACGCGGTGCGCGTGTCGGGCACGAAGCGCGACGACCTGCAGAGCACGATCGCGATGCTGCGCAAGGACGTGACCGACACGCCGCTCGACTTCAACAACTTCCGCGACTGATCGCCGGACGATCCGTCACGTCATCCTGCCGGGCCCCGCACACGCGGCGCGCCCGGCGTGCGGCAAGCGCCGCGCTTTCTCAGGCCTTGCCGCCGTCCTGTGCGCCGCCGTCCGCGGCCGCCTTCTTCTTGTCACCAATCCGGCTCTCCTGCCCCGCCAGCAGCTTCGAAATGTTGCCGCGGTGACGCCACACGAGCAGCACGCTCATCGCGAGCACGGCCCATGCGACCGGGTTGTGGCCCGTGCCGAACAGGAACACGTCGAACACCGGCGCGAACACGGCCGCCACCAGCGCCGCGAGCGACGAATAGCGGAAGAAGAACGCGACGATCAGCCAGGTCAGCGCGGTCGCGAGCCCGAGCACCGGGTGCACGGCGAGCAGCACGCCAGCCGCGGTCGCGACGCCCTTGCCGCCCTGGAAGCGGAAGAACACCGGATACAGGTGGCCAAGGAACACGGCGATCGCGACCCATGCGACCGCGACGTCGGGCAGGCCGAAGCGGCGGGCGAGCCAGACGGCAATCCAGCCCTTGAACGCGTCGCCGACGAGCGTCAGGATCGCGGCCTTCTTGTTGCCGCTGCGCAGCACGTTGGTCGCGCCGGGATTCTTCGACCCGTACGAACGCGGGTCGGCCAGGCCCATCGCGCCACTGACGACGACGGCGAACGACACCGAACCGATCAGGTAGGCAACGAGGGCGGCGAGCAGGATCTGCATGCGGTGGACTCTTCTTTCAACGTATCGGTAAAGGGACGGCTGCGCGGCAAGCCCGCAAGCCGAAACGGCGCCCATTCTACCGAACGGGCGCGGCCTGCCACGAAGGTGAAACCCTCAGTCGACACTGGCGCACTGTACGGGCTGCGCGCCGAGCAGCGACGTGAGCACGGCCGGCGCAAGACTGACGAGGTAGCCGCGGCGGCCGCCGTTCAGGTAGATCGTCGGCAGTTCGAGGATCGTCGCCTCGACGTAGACGGGCATCGTCTTGCGCGTGCCGAACGGCGACGTGCCGCCGACGAGATAGCCCGAATGGCGGTTCGCGACCTCGGGCTTGCACGGTTCGACGCGCTTCGCGCCGATCTGCCGTGCGAGGTTCTTCGTCGATACCGTGCGGTCGCCGTGCATCAGCACGATCAGCGGCTTCGCATGCTCGTCTTCCATCACGAGCGTCTTCACGACGCTGTGCTCGTCGACGCCGAGCTGGCGCGCCGATTCGCCGGTGCCGCCGTGCTCGACGTAGTCGTACGGATGCTCGCCGAACGCGACGCCGTGGCGGCGCAACAGCTGGGTGGCAGGGGTTTCGGACACGTGTCTGGATTTGCTCATGGCGGCATTTTAATGGTGAACGACCGGCTGGCGCGCAATCGCGCCCTTGGGCCCTTGGGACCTCGCACCCGCGCCGGCGGTATACTCGCGGCCCGTTTTCCGCCGGGCGGCCTGCTGCGTCGCCGCAGCGATTCCGTCCATCATCATTGCGGACATCGCGAAGCGCTATTGCCCGAATGGCCGATTGTGGCGCACGCGCCGTCATGGCACGATCGTTCGCCAACCTCGTCGGCCGCCGCCCGCCCCTTTTCTGGAGACGCCATGTCCTCGCCCCTCCGTTCTTCCGAGCCGCTCGACGTCGATGCACTGCTCGCCGCGCTGCCCCGCCGCATCGCCGACGTGCCCGCACGCCGGGCCGCCCAGGCACCCGAGCATCCGGCGCTGATCGAGGACGCACGCCGGCTGTCGTACGGCGACCTGTCGCAAGCCGTCGATGCGGCGGCCGCGCTGCTCGCCGGCCTCGGCGTGCAAGGCGGCGACCGCGTGATGATCGTCGCCGAAAACTGCGTCGCGCAGATCGTGCTGCTGTTCGCGGTCGCCCGCCTCGACGCGTGGGCGCTCGTCTCGAACGCGCGATTGTCGGCCGGCGAACTCGACGCGATCGCCGCGCACGCGCGCCCGAAGCTGATCGCGTTCACCACCGACGTATCGCCCGACGCACGCACGCATGCCGCGCGGCACGGCGCGACAGCTGCCGGCGCACTGCCGGTCGACATCGGCGCGTGGTCGTATCGCGTCGACGCGAGCGCGCCGGGCGAACCGGTCGCCGCCGACGGCGCCGCGCAATGCGCGGCGCTGATCTACACGACCGGCACGACCGGCACGCCGAAAGGCGTGATGCTGTCGCATCGCAACCTGCTGTTCATCGCGGCGACATCGAGCGCGCTGCGCCGCGTGTCGCCCGACGACGTCGTCTACACGGTACTGCCCGTGTCGCACGTGTACGGGCTCGCGTCGGTCTGCCTCGGCAGCCTGTACGCGGGCGCGACGCTGCGGCTTGCGCCGCGCTTCTCGCCGGAAGCCGTGCGCGTCGCGCTCGCCGACGAAGGCGTCACGATCTTCCAGGGCGTGCCCGCGATGCACGCGAAGCTGCTCGAACACCTGCACACGCACGGCCACGCATGGCACGCACCGCGCCTGCGCTTCGCGTATTCGGGCGGCTCGCCGCTCGACACGAACCTGAAGGCACGCGTCGAGCGCCTGTATGGCGTGCCGCTGCACAACGGCTACGGAATGACCGAGAGCAGCCCGACAATCACGCAGACACCGCTCGACGCGCCACGCACCGACAGCTCGGTCGGCGTGCCGATTCCCGGTGTGGAGATGCGGATCGTCGCGCCGGACGGCACCGACGTGCCGCCCGGCGAAGTCGGCGAGATTCGCGTACGCGGGCCGAACGTGATGCTCGGCTACTACCGCAACGCGGACGCCACCCGCGCGGCCGTGTCGCCGGACGGCTGGCTGAGCACCGGCGATCTCGCGCGGCAGGAGGCGGACGGCGCGGTGACGATCGCGGGCCGCAGCAAGGAGCTGATCATCCGCTCGGGCTTCAACGTCTATCCGGTCGAAGTCGAGCAGGTGCTGAACGCGCACCCTGACGTCGTGCAGGCAGCCGTCATCGGCCGTGCGGTCGAAGGCAACGAGGAAGTGCTCGCGTTCGTCGAACGGGTGCCCGGCGCGACCGCCGACGAAGCGGCGCTGCACGCATGGTGCGCGGAGCGGCTCGCGCCTTACAAGCGCCCCGCGCATATCCGCGTCCTCGACGCGTTGCCGGCCGCATCGACGGGCAAGGTGCTGAAGCACAAGCTGCGCGAGCTGGTCTGACGCAGGCAGGCCGGTGCGCGCACCGGAGCCTGCGCAGCGAAACGTGCGCTAACCGCGCGGATGGTGTTGCGCGTGCAGCGTCTTCAACCGCTCGCGCGCGACGTGCGTATAGATCTGCGTGGTCGAGATGTCGCTGTGACCGAGCAGCAATTGCACGACGCGCAGGTCGGCGCCGTGGTTCAGCAGGTGCGTCGCGAACGCGTGCCGCAGCGTGTGCGGCGACAGGTGTGCGCGCACGTCCGCGTGCTGCGCGTGACGCTTGATGATGTTCCAGAACTGCTGGCGCGTCATCCCGTCGCCGCGTGCGGTCACGAACAGCGCGTCGGCCGCGCGCGCGCCGAGCAGCGCCGGCCGCGCATCGCGCAGATAGCGCTCGATCCAGCCGTGCGCGACTTCGCCGAACGGCACGAGCCGCTCCTTCGAGCCCTTGCCCATCACACGCACGACGCCCTCGTTGAGCCCGACCTCGACGGTCTTCAGCGTCACGAGTTCGCTCACGCGCAATCCGCTCGCATACATCAGCTCGAGCATCGTGCGATCGCGCAGGCCGAGCGGCGTGTCGATGTCGGGCGCGCCGAGCAGCGCCTCGACCTGCGCCTCCGACAACGTCGACGGAAACCGGGCCGCCTGTTTCGCGGACGAGATCCGCAGCGTCGGGTCGGCGCTCGCGCGATGCTCGCGCACGGCCCAGCCGTAATAGCGCCGGAACACGGACAGCCGCCGGTTCGACGACGTCGCCTTGCCGTCGCTGCGCGCGGCGATGTAGCCCGTCACCATCGCTTCGTCGACCGAATCGAGCGACGTGTCGTGGGTCGCGGCGAGCCATTGGGAAAACAGCACCAGATCGCGCCGGTAAGCATCGAGCGTGTTGCGCGCGAGCCCGTGCTCGAGCCAAAGCGCATCGCAAAACACGTCGATCGATGCGCGGCTCGCGAGCAGCGCGGGGGACGCCGCGGCGGCATCGCCGTCGGCTTCGGGGGAAATCAGCGATTCAGTCATCAGTACGGCACGCCCTCGTGCGCCAGCAGCCAGCGCTTCACTTTCTGGTAATACCCGTTGTCGTCGTGGTTCGCGAAACCGCCGAGGCCGCCCGCCGCGACGACCCGATGGCACGGGATCACGAGCGGGAAGTAGTTCGCGCCGCACGCCTGGCCAACCGCGCGCGGCGCGCTGCCGATCCGCTTCGCGACCTGGCCGTAGGTCAGCACCGTGCCGGGCGGGATATCGCTGATCACGTCCCACACGCGGTGCTGGAACACGCTGCCGACCTCGGCGAGCGGCAGGTCGAAGCGCGCCGACGCGCGCGCGAAGTAACGTTCGATCTGCTTGACCGCGCGCTTCGCGAGCGGCGTATCCGGATCGACCGGCTTCACCGATTCGGGCAGATAGACGATCTCGCGCACCACCGCGGCATCCGTGCGGATGCCGACCTTGCCGAACGGTGCGTCGATGACTGCATTGAACATGGCCCTCTCCTGACCGATGGATGCGCGCGGGCAGCGCCGCGCGCCGACGACACTTTACGCCGCCTTCACACGGCACGCAGCGCCCATTCGACATGCTCGCGCACGACCGGCGACGGATCGTCGGCCCGCGCGCGCAACGCATCGACGATCGCATCGCGCGCCTGTGGCGCGAGCCGGCCCTCACCCGCGCGCAGCGCGTTGCCGAGCCCGACCGCGAGATTGCGCAGCCAGCTTTCGTAGCCGATGCGCCGGATCGCACTGCCCTGCATCCGCGTATCGAACGTGTCCGCATCCCACGCGAACAGCTCGACGAGCGTCGCGCGGTCGAGGCCGTGCCGCACGTCGAAATCGGCGACGGGCGCGGCCTGCGCGAACTTGTTCCACGGGCACACGAGCTGGCAATCGTCGCAGCCGTACACGCGATTGCCGATCATCGGCCGCAGCGGCTCGGGGATGCTGCCTTTCAGTTCGATCGTCAGGTACGAGATGCAGCGGCGCGCGTCGACGCGGTACGGCTCGACGATCGCGCCGGTCGGGCATGCGTCGATGCAGCGCGTGCAACTGCCGCAGTGGGCGCCGGGCGTCTCGGGCGCGGAGTCGGGCGATGTGTGCGCGTCGGTCGGCAGCGGAACGTCGACGTAGATCTCGCCGAGGAAGAACAGCGAACCCGCATCGCGCTGCAGCAGCAGCGTGTGCTTGCCGCGCCAGCCGACGCCGGCCTTCTGCGCAAGCTCGACCTCGAGCACGGGCGCCGAATCGGTGAACACGCGGTAGCCGAACGCGCCGATCGCCTGCTCGATGCGCTCGGCGAGCGTCTGCAGCCGGTTGCGCAGCACCTTGTGATAGTCGCGGCCGCGCGCATAGATCGACACGACGGCCGCCTGCGGATCGTCGAGCCGGGCCCGTTCGCGCGCGCGCCAGTCGTGCGGTGCGGGCGTGCCAGCCTCATCGCCGGGCGCGCCGGCGGCGAGCGTTTCGGCCGGCAAATAGGCGAGCCGCGCGGAGATCACGCGTCGCGTACCGGCCACAAGTTCGGCCGGACGCGCGCGTTTCATCCCATGTTTCGCCATATAATCCATTTCGCCGTGGTATCCGGCTTCCAGCCAGGCGGCGAGGCCTGCTTCGGCATCCGAGAGATCGGTATCGCTGATGCCGATCGCCCCGAAACCCAATTCGCGCCCCCACGCCCTGATGCGCGCGGCGAGCGCAGTCAACGCCGCATCGTCGAGCGCGCACGGTGCCGCGCCTTCGGCACGAGTCGAAGGCCTGTCGGATGCGGCGAGTTCCGGTAATCGGTTCATCGCACTATTTTACGAGAATGCCAGCCACGCCCAGCCAACCGCCTCACGACGCCATGCTGCCCGCCCTGCTCGCGGAGCGCGTGATCGCACTCGCCGACGAAGCGGCGACCGAGGCCTTCGGCACCCGCTTCGCGCACGCGCTCGACGCGGCGCGCATCGAACTCGCCCGCGCGCATGCGTTCGACGGGCTGCAGATCCAGCTGGTCGGCGACCTCGGCGCGGGCAAGACGTCCCTCGTGCGCGCCATCCTGCGCGGCCTCGGCCACACGGGGCGCGTGCGCAGCCCGACCTATACGCTCGTCGAGCCGTACGCGCTCGAACGCGAGGATGGGGAACTCGAGGTCTATCACTTCGATCTGTATCGTTTCAACGATCCGGCCGAATGGTCCGACGCAGGCTTTCGCGAATATTTCAATTCCAGCGCGATCTGCCTCGTCGAATGGCCACAACAGGCGGGCACGCTGCTCGGCGTACCCGATCTGGTTTTCTCGCTCGACGTGGATGGCGACGGCCGCGTCCTCACCGTCCGGGCGTACAGCGCTTCAGGAAAGGCATGTCTCGAAAGATGTTGATCAAACCGTTCCGCTCGATCGAATCGGCGGCCACCGCGACGCACAACTGGCGGCGTCGCCAGATCCTGCGCGCGGGCGCGTCGACGCTGGTGCTCGGTCTCGTCGCGCCGCGGCTCGCGTACGCGTCGTCGGTGCTCGGCGTGCGCGTGTGGCCCGCACGCGATTACACGCGCGTCACGATCGAATCCGACCAGCCGCTGCAGAATACCCAACAGCTGCTGCAGGGTCCCGACCGCCTCGTCGTCGACCTGAGCGGCCTCGATCTCGACCAGGCGCTGCGCGATCTCGTGTCGAAGATCGCGCCGAACGATCCGCAGATCCAGTCGGTGCGCGTGGGCCAGTATCAGCCGCACGTCGTGCGGATGGTGTTCGACCTGAAAGGTTCGGTGAAGCCGCAGGTGTTCACGCTGCCGCCGGTCGGCGCCTACAAGTACCGGCTCGTGTTCGACCTGTATCCGGCCGTCGCGCCCGATCCGCTGTCCGACCTGATCGCGCAGACGGAACGCAAGGAACAGGCGCTCAACGACACCGCGCGCGCGCAGCAGATGCAGCCGCCGTCCACGCTGGCCGGCCCGGGCACCCCGCCGCCCGCCGCGGGCGACAACAGCGATGCGTTCTTCCAGCGCTTCGCGCAGAACACGCCGGCCACGCCGCACACGCCGCACGCCGCCGGCACGCCTTCGACGCCCGCGAAGCCGGCCGTCAAGCCGCCGCCGGTCATCGCGCGCCGCGACGACAGCGACGACGACGGCGACACCTACAAGTTCACCGCACCGAAATCCGGCAAGGGCGGCACCGTGCGCCTGCTGACGGTGGCGATCGATCCGGGCCACGGCGGCGAGGATCCGGGCGCGATCGGCGGCGGCGGCACGTACGAGAAGCACATCGCGCTCGACATCGCGAAGAAGCTGCGCGCGAAGATCGACGGCGCGCCGAACATGCGCGCGATGATGACGCGCGACGCCGACTTCTTCGTGCCGCTGAACGTGCGTGTGCAGAAGGCGCGCCGCGTGGGCGCGGATCTCTTCGTGTCGATCCATGCGGACGCGTTCACGACGCCGTCCGCGCGCGGCTCGTCGGTGTTCGCGCTGTCCGATCACGGCGCGACGAGTGCCGCGGCGCGCTGGATGGCGAACAAGGAAAATTCGTCCGACCTGATCGGCGGCATCAACATCAAGACGGCGGATGCGGCCGTGAACCGCGCGCTGTTCGACATGTCGACGACCGCGCAGATCCGCGACTCGCTGCGCTACGGCAACTATGTGCTGAAGGAAGTCGGCGGCATCAACAAGCTGCACAAGGGCTCGGTCGAACAGGCCGGGTTCGCGGTGCTGAAGGCCCCCGACATTCCGTCGATCCTCGTCGAGACCGCGTTCATCAGCAACCCGGAAGAGGAGAGCCGGCTGAACGACGACAGCTATCGCGACCAGATGGCCGACGCGATCTTCCGCGGCATCAAGCGCTATTTCGCCGCGAATCCGCCGCTCGCGAAGAACCGGATGGCCTGACGGCCGTATCCGGCCATACTCGGCCACCCCGCCCCGCCGCCGGCACGCACTGCGTGCCGGCGCGTCACGATGCCGCGAAGCGGCGCATCAGTTTCCCGCCGAACACGTTCACCGCGAGCCCGCCCATCACGAGCGCCGTGCCGATCAGCTGCGCGCGCGTCAGATGCTCGTCGAGCAGCAGCGCCGACGAAGCCAGGCCGACGATCGGCACCAGCAGCGAGAATTGCGCGACCTGCGCGGCCGGATAGCGCGACAGCAGGCGGCTCCAGAGCCCGTAGCCGAGCAGCGTCGCGACGAACGCGAGATAGACGACCGCGAAGATCGACGCCCCGTTCAGCCCGGCGAGCGCGGTCGCGATCCGCTGCGGCCCTTCGAACCACAGCGACAGCAGGAAGAACGGCACGGGCGGCACGAGGCTCGCCCACACGACGAGCGACACGAGGTTCGCCCGGCCGACCTTCTTCGTGACGATGTTGCCGAACGCCCACATCGCTGCTGAACAGATCGTCAGCAGGAAGCCCGCGAGCGTCATTGCGCGGCCGCCCTGCGCCGCGATCACGACGAGCCCGCCCGCGGCGATCGCGAGCCCGAGCAGGTTCTGCATGCGCAGCCGCTCGCCGAGGAACAGCATCGCGAACACGAGCGTGAAGAATGCCTGCGACTGCAGCACGAGCGACGCGAGGCCGGCGGGCATGCCGACGTACATGCCGGTGAACAGGAACACGAACTGGCCGAGCTGGATCGTCGCGCCGTACAGCACCAGCAGGCGCCACGGAATCTGCGGCCGGCGCACGAAGAACACCGCGGGCACGGCCGCGAGCGTGAAGCGCAGCGCGCCGAGCAGCATCGGCGGCATGCCGTGCAGGCCGACCTTGATCACGACGAAGTTCACGCCCCACGCCAGGATCACGACCAGCGCAAGCAGCAAGTCCTTCGGAGCCATCATCGGCGTCTCCTCGATTGTCGAATCGTTGTGCAAGGTGTTCTCGAACCCTGTCGCTTCGCGCCAGGCTCCCGAAGAGGCGATCCATCAAAGGGACTGCCTGCGGGGCAGAAAATACCGGGACGGCCCGGCGTTTTCCCGGGAAGCCGGTCAGTCTACCGGGTTTCGGCCCCCGGCCCGATACCCGCGCGGCGCGAATGGAATCGGCGGCGGACGGCCAGTACAATGACCGGCATCTCCCCCGCCGCCCCACAGGATCCGCCATGACCGCCCCGATCAAAGCCCTGCTGAAGCCGCACGTGCGCGACATCGGCAACCTGCAGGTGCGCCGCACGCTGCCCGCACTCGCCGCACGCCTCGTCGGCCCGTTCATCTTCTTCGATCACATGGGACCCGCCACGCTGCCGCCCGGCACGGGGCTCGACGTGCGCCCGCACCCGCACATCGGTCTCGCCACCGTCACCTACCTGTTCGACGGCGCGATCCTGCACCGCGACAGCCTCGGATCGCTGCAGGAGATCGTGCCGGGCGACGTGAACTGGATGACGGCCGGCCGCGGGATCGTCCACTCCGAACGCACGCCCGACGCGCAGCGCGAAAACGGCCACACCGTGCACGGGATCCAGACCTGGGTCGCCCTGCCGCGCGCGCACGAGACGACCGAGCCGTCGTTCGAGCACCATCCGGCCGACACGCTGCCGAAGCGCAACGAGGACGGCGTGTCGCTGACGGTGATCGCCGGCGATGCGTTCGGGCTGCGCTCGCCGGTCACGACGTTCTCGCGCACGCTGTATGTCGCGGCCGAATTCGCGGCCGGCGGCCGCCTCGAACTCGACGCGTCGCACGAGGAGCGCGCGGTCTACGTGGTCGACGGCGAGCTCGCGATCGACGGCACGCCGGTGCCCGCCGAGCAGATGGCCGTGCTCGCGCCCGGTGCCGCAGTCACGCTGACGAGCGGCAGCGGCGCGCGCGCGATGCTGCTCGGCGGCGACAAGATCGACGGCGAACGCTTCATCGAATGGAATTTCGTCGCCAGCAGCCGCGAAGCGATCGAACGCGCGAAAGAAGCATGGACGCGCCAGGAAATGGGCAAGGTGCCGGGCGAGACCGAGTGGATTCCGCTGCCCGAGTCGAAGCCGCGTTGAAAAAGGGGCGCTCCGCCCCCATCCTGACGACATTCGAACGAAAGAGAACGACATGGACACCACGCTTGCCACATTCGAGAAAGACGTCATCGAGGCGTCGCTGGACGCCCCCGTGCTGGTCGACTTCTGGGCGCCGTGGTGCGGCCCGTGCAAGACGCTCGGCCCGCTGCTGGAAAAACTCGAAGGCGACTACGAAGGCCGCTGGAAGCTTGTGAAGGTCAACGTCGACGAGAACCAGGAACTCGCCGCGCACTTCCAGACCCGCAGCATCCCGCACGTGATCGCGTTCGCCGACGGGCGCCCGGTCGACCAGTTCGTCGGCGTGCTGCCCGAAGGCCAGCTGCGCGCCTTTCTCGACCGGCTGCTGCCGGCCCCCGAGGAAGCCGAACGGCGTGCCGCGCAATACGCGATGGCCGAAGAGCGCCACGACGACGCGCTCACGCACCTCGAGGCGGCGCTCGCGCTGAATCCCGGCTTCGACGACGCACGCCTCGACCTGATCGAACTGCTGCTCGCGAGCAACCAGATCGACGCCGCGCGCGCCGAGACGGAACGCCTGTCGCCGCAGACCGTGCAAGGCGGCGACCCGCGCTACCAGGCGATCAAGACTCGTTTCGACGCCCTCGAAGCCACGGCCGACCTGCCGCCGACCGACGCACTCGAAGCGCGTATCGCGGCCAACCCGGCCGATCTCGACGCGCGCTTCGATCTCGCGCAGAGCCTGATCGCGCGGCGTGCGTATGAAGGGGCGCTGGAGCAGTTGCTGGAAATCGTCACGCGCGACCGCGCGTACGGCGACGATCTCGGCCGCCGCACGATGATCTCGGTATTCGAGCTGGCCGGCGACCGCCCGGACCTCGTCGCCGGGTGGCGGCGCAAGCTGAGCATGGCGCTCAACTGAGGGACGACCGGCCGGGCCGCAACGGCCCGGCTGCGTAACAGCCCGACTGCGTAACAGCCCCGCATCGCATGCGGCGCGGCGCGCATCACGCGCTGCGGCATCGCGCCCGCGCCCGCGTGTCGCGCGCTCAGCCGGCGGCCTGCGC